>CAIKZJ010000030.1 GCA_903831845.1 uncultured Ignavibacteriota bacterium | reverse complement strand
GTCAAGACCGGCAGCAAGAGTGTCTTTAGCCCATTTGCAGAAACGTTTGGAGAGCAAAGCAGCTTCAGGCGTAGTCTCGGCCTGCACCAGAGGCGCGTTTGTCCATATCACGAAGAAATTCTGCGGCCGCGAACGCATAACTTTTATAATGTGCCTCCAGTGCCATTTGTAATTGTATACAGTCTTGTAATCCGGAGAAAGCGTGTCGCCGGGCTCGCCTTCGGATTCCAGCGCCGATGACGGGAAGCAGGACTTGACCATTATTATTTTGTTGCTGCTGAAATAAGAAGAGATGTTTTCGGGATCGTTCTGCTCGAAAATCGAATGCCACAGATACCATTCGTTGTCGTAATTGACGGGAAACCAGGTTTCAGTCATCGCAACGGCGTTAGTCCCCGAGTAACCGTGCGAGTTGTTGTAAATCGTCATCTGCTGGGGCACGCTCGTGCTGCTTCCGTTCGGTCCCCATATACACAGGCCCGTCGAATGATGAAAGAACATGCCGCTCCTGAATTTAGTCTGCGCGTTAATGCCGGTTGAAAGCAGAAACAGTATTAAGACCGGAAATAAATATTTTTTCATAAATATTCCTTTCGTTTAAAACAATTAAACGGAGGAACAGTCCTCCCTGTTATACATTCAATGAAGAATGTCCCGGAGTCATCAGTTTTATGCAGGATCTCGATGCAGTAATATCAGAATGTATTTTCAGAGCATTCTTCATATAATTATTTTACAATATAATTACAGAATATTTCGCTCCGTGAATTGACAGTTGTTGAGCGGGAAACTTAGTTTATTATAAACTTAATCAGAAAGTATGATTAAAGCAATAAAAAGATGCGGGCGCCGGTAAGGCGGAGCGTATTAATTTACAGATTTGAAGAAATATTTTTCATAAGATCAAGGAGCTCTTCCTTTGTGAACGGCTTGGAAAGATAATGAGTGCAGCCGGAGGCAAGGAATTCTTCCCTGTCGCCGTCCTGGGCGTAAGCAGTGACCGCCACGATAGGAGTCTCTGAATACCCTACAAGTTTTCTGATTTCCTTTGCTGCCTGAACCCCGTCAATCCCCTTCCCGAGATTTATGTCCATAAGTATTATATCGTAATGCTCGTGACGCGCTTTCTCAACGGCTTTGTATCCGTCCATTGCAGAGCCGGTTCTGTAAAATTTCTTCAGCACCTTTTCCGCATAAACAAGATTTTCAAAATCGTTTTCGACTATGAGGACGGATAATAATTTGTCCGGCTCATGTTCCGACTTATCGGCAGCAGGATGCTTTTCGGTCGGTTTTCCGGATTCAGTCTGTTTAAGGACAGGATGCAACGGCAGAATTACAGTAAAGACGGAACCGCTTCCCTGCTCGCTTTCGACGCTGATGCTTCCTTTGAGCATTTCCACATAACGTTTCGTTATTGACAGTCCCAGACCTGTTCCTTCGAAATTCCTTCCGATGCCTTCGCTTTCCTGCCTGAAGGGTTCGAATATCATTTCAAAATTTTCTTTCGCGATTCCGACTCCCGTATCCTTCACCCTGATTATCATATCATTGCCCTTCGCGTCGAATACAACCGTCACGCCTCCCTTTTTGGTATAAACAATCGCGTTCTTTATCAGGTTATTCAGAATATTCCGCAGAAGCCTTTCGTCTACGCTTGCAGTCAGCTTTTCATGCCTGAATTCCTTGTGAAGGAAAAGACCTTTGTTGTATGCCATCGCCTCGAAGTTCCTTATCACTTCTTCAATAACGGGACATACTTTCACCTCGCTGAAAAGAGTCGAAGATTTCTCCGCTTCAAGCTTCGAGAAATTAAGTATCATGTTCAGCGTATCAAGAAGCCTCATACCGCTCTTTATTATCACGTCGGCGTTATCTATATGCTCCTTGTCTTTAAGTTCCGACCTTAGAAGCTCGGCAAATCCGAGTATTCCGTTCAGAGGCGTCCTGATTTCATGGCTCATGTTTGCGAGGAAGCTCGATTTCAGCCGGCTCGATTCCTCAGCTTTGTCTTTCGCAAGAGTAAGTTCGTTTATTATGTTCTTTTTCTCAGTAATATCTTCCTTGATTGCAAGAAAATGCGTTGTCTCTCCTTTTGTGTTCTTAACGGGAGAAATTGTCGCCTTTTCCCAGTAAAGTTCGCCGTTCTTCTTCTTGTTATGAAATTCTCCCGTCCATTCATTGCCGGCAGTGATTGTCTTCCAAAGAATTTCATACTCTTCATCCGACATGGTGCCCGATTTCAGAATGCGCGGGTTCTGCCCTTTTGCTTCATCAAGCGTAAATCCTGTTAGCTCTTCGAACTTCGGATTCACATATTCGATAATTCCTTTATTGTCCGTAATTACAATAGCTACAGGACTCTGTCTGATAGCATGCGTAATTTTAAGCACCTCGTCTTCGGCATGTTTTCTCTCCGTTATGTTGCTGAAGAATCCCACCGAGCCGATTGATTTGCCGTTTGAATCCTTAAGCGGCGTACCGTTTACACTGAGCCAGATAATATTACCCTGTTTTGTAACAACTCTGATTTCATACTTATCGGATTCGCCCTGCAGTCTCAATTTAATCTGGCCGGTCAGAATTTCCCGGTCATCGGGATGAACGAGACCGTTAAAAGATAATTTGCCTATGAGTTCATCTTTTGAATAACCTAACATCTCACAGACGCTTTTGTTCGCAAACCTGATTATACCTTCAGCATCGGTATGAAGAACGCCGTCATTAATCGATTCAACCAGTGTTCTGTACCTGTTTTCGCTTTCCTTAAGAACTTTCTCCGTTTCCCTGCGCTTCGCTTCTTCTTTAAGAAAATTTCTGACTTTTGTAATAGAATAGAAATAATAAGCGAGTATAGCGAAAATCACCAGAAAGATAAGAATAAGTTTATTCCTGAAACTGGCGATGGAAGAATAAATATCATCCTCTCTGAATGATAGAAGGATTGTCCAGTAGGTGTTGTCAAGCGGAATCCTGTAAAAGACAATATACTTTTCGGGAAATATTTTCCTTCCGTTTTCGGTTTCAAAACTGTGCACGCTCTTGAACGTGCCCTGATTTTCAGTTTTTATTTTTTCCGCAAGAGCGGATGAAAGCGGGTTTTTCTCCGTGTTGTCCAGATATGATATTCCTGTATGATTTTCCTGCGGACAGAATATCTCTATATTGTTCTCCGTCAGTATCCATGCTGTGCCCGTACCGCTGAATTTTAGTTTTCCGAGATATTCTTTCCCGAGTTTATCGATTTTAACTAAGACGGCAAGACTTCCCGCATACTCTCCGTCCCGGAAAACCGGTACGTGAAGCGCCACAGCCAGAAAGCCCTGCACAGACATGAAAACATCGCTGATGACGGGCTTGTGCGTCGACATTATCTGTTTTATATGTTTCTGATAGGTAATATCGCTGCCTATAAGTGAGTCATTGTATGGATACGTGTATTCAATTCTGCCCTTAGCATCCACTCTCGTAACGGTTTCGATGAGGTCTTTGTGTTTTTCGTAATAATTTCTGTAGAAATTTCCGCTCTCCGAATTGAATTTTTTTACGAATTCGAACTGCGATAGAAACGTAAGTTCGTTTGTATAATTGGTGAAGAAAGATTTTATCCCCTGCGAAGACGCCTGCGCCGTAATAAGCTGCTCGGAATTAAATTCGGAAATTGTTCTTTCCCTGATGTCAATATATACTTTATAGAAAAGGAAGAAAAACACTAAAAGAGCAGCAGGAATAAGTATGTACCTTCTGGATATTTTCAGGTTCTTAATGTTAATTGCCGTTAAAAATTATATTTTCTGAATATAATTTCAAAGGGTTAAGAAACACCTGCCAGGTGTTGAATTGATAAGCTGCGCTGAATTCTTTTGATTAAATACCCCTTTGTAAACTATACAAAGTTACACATTAGCGGCCCGCTATTCAAGTTGATTATTTTATGATTATTGAAGCTGAAAACCGCTGATTTCAAAAACCAGCAGTAAATTTATTTGTACAGATCGCCGTTGAGATATTTAAGACCCGAATCGCAGACAACCGTAACGATTTTCTTTCCCTTGCCGAGTATTCTGGCGCGCTGAATCGCAGTCCAGACATTGGCTCCGGAAGTAGCGCCGCCGAATATGCCTTCTTTGCGCGCGAGGAGTCTCGCGGTTTCGTAAGCATTCTCGTCGCTCACCGAGGAAATTTCATCGGCGAGGTCGAGCCTGCAGATGGAAGGAACGAATCCCGCGCCGATGCCTTCGAGCCTGTGAGTGCCCGACGTATCGCCGCCTGAAAGAGTGCGTACGTTGTACGGTTCGACAGCGATGCAGCGTATCGAAGGAATTTCTTTCTTCAGAATTTCAGAATTGCCCGAGAAACAGCCGCCCGTTCCGACGCCCATTATGAATTCATCGATGTCCGTGCCGAGAACGCTGATTATTTCTTCAGCCATTTTATGGTATGCCTTTTTATTGTCCTGATTGTTGAACTGGTCGGTCCAGAAGATATTATCCTGTTTGCTCAATTCCCTTGCTCTTGCGACCATCGTATCGATGAGCGCGGCGTTAATCTTGCCGTTCACGCTCGGATATAGTTCAAGTTCAGCGCCGAACGCTCTCATAGTCTGAAGTTTTTCTTCGGCGAAAGCGTCGGAGGATACGAAAAGCGCTTTGTATCCCTTGACGGCGCATACCATCGAAAGCGAACTGCCCGTGCTGCCGCCTGTGTAGTCCATTACCGTTCCGCCCGGCTTAAGTTCGCCGCGTTTTTCGGCGCCTTCAACCATAGACCAAGCCATCCTGTCTTTCATGCTGCCCGTGGGATTAGTGCCTTCGTACTTGACGTATATATCGGCCATATTCCCGTCAGTGAGTTTCTCGAGTTTAATAAGCGGTGTGTTTCCTATGGATAACATAAAATTAGTTTATTTTAATTTTTTTCAAAATAATTCTTAATGAGTCCGCCGAGGACATCGAGTTTCGACTGAAAGTCATCTTGCTTATAAGTGTCAATTAGCGCTTTTCCCTCTTCGTTTATTTCTTTGAAACACTGCGCGAATGTAATCCGGCATTTTCCGGTTTCGTACTCGTCGGCCGTAATGTCATATTCCAGCAAGAATTTGTTGCCGGCGAATATTATAAATTTAATCGCGCCTGTTTCAAGATTAAATTCACTCGTGTACCAGATTAACTCCGTATTATAAGGCTTTGTCGTTCTGAACACGCCTCCTTTTTCATTATAGCCGCTGAGTGAATAAAGGACTTCGCATTCCCAACCGGGAATCCATTTTTCTTCATATTTAGGGCAAAGAAGCGGGAAGATTTTGACTTTATGGAATGGAACTTCTACTGAACCTGAACGCTGATATGTTTTATTCATTTTATGTAATAGGATTGCGTAAAAATAACATTAAGGTACGGAATAAAAAATTCAGAATCATTGAAGAAGCTGAGACAGTGAATATTGAGTAGAGACAGCGAAACTGATTTTTACTCTGCCGGTATTTTAAAACGGGCGTTAAAATTTGTATCGATTATCTTTCCCCTGAGAATTTCCCTTTTTATTCCTTACCAAACTCATCGCAAGAGGTGTGAGAAATAATACGAATCTGCCGGCTATCGGATTGAATATGGATACAATTAACGACAACATAAAAACAACAGGAAGAACAAGCGCTCTTATCTTTGCTTTCCTTATGAAATCGCCGGGAAATTCGTCGGCAAGTCCGTTCGCGGGACTGCCTATGAAATTCCATAATGCATAATTAAGAATTCCGGTAAGGCATATATTCAAAACATAAATCAGGTATGGAACAATCAGATGTATATACTCCGGAGCCGAATATTCGCTGTAAACAGAAGTGGAGAAAGGCATCAACACAATTGAGAAGAGAAAAAGCAGATTGAGCCAAATGAGTTTAGCGGAATATTCGGTAACGAAACCGAACATTCTGTGGTGAATGAACCAGTACAGCCCGATTATGAAAAAACTCACACAGAACCCGAGGAATACAGGAGTCAGTCCGAGAAGCTTATCTATAAAAACCTGTTCTGTCGCCTGAAGTCCGTGCAGGCTGGGCACTTTCAGATCAATCACTAACAGAGTTATCGCAATCGCGAAGACGGCATCGCTGAAGAACACAAGCCTTTCGACCTGAAAATCCTTTTTCGAATGGTGGTGCCTGTTGTTCATATCTTAAGTTTGTTATGATTTATTAATCATTAACATAACAAAAGCAATAGATTATCTGTTCCTCGCGAATAATCCCAACGAACCCGGGATAATTACGAATCATAATTAGTAAAAAAAGAGTAGCTGTTAAGATTCTTATTTGGAGCTAGCGGGGGGATTTGAACCCCTCCCGGGGACTATGGACTGATTACGAATCAAAATAAATAATAAAAAAAAGAGAATCTGCTAAGATTCTCCTTTTGGAGCTAGCGGGGGGATTTGAACCCCCGACCTGCTGATTACGAATTTTCGAACCAAAGATTGAAATTTGCTAACTACTTGATAAATCCTTACTATAAGCTTTCTTTAATTTGAAATATTTTCTATTTTAAAGAACATTTTCTTTATAATCCGTAGCGAGATCATAGCCAAAAAAAAGCCGCACAAAAAATAATGTGCGGCTTTTTTATTACAATCGTGCTTCTACTTCAAGAGTATCATTTTTTTAGTTTGCCCTCCATAATCTGTTTCAAGACGATAAAAGTACACCCCGGAAGGCAACGCCCCGCCATTAAATTTATATCTATAATTTCCAGCCGATTTTTTCTCTTCAAACAACAATGATACTTCTTTACCAAGTATATTATAAAGCTTTAATTTAACCTTAGTAGATTTTGGTAAAGAAAATTCAATCGCTGTAATAGGATTAAAAGGATTTGGATAATTTTGAATAAGAACAAATTTATCCGGAATTAGGGTGTTGATATTCTCAACAGCAAGTAGAATACTTCCATATCTAATTGAATCAATTACACAGCCCATTAATTTAATCTTGTACCAGTCACTATTATAAGGGTTGCCATAGCTTTGATAAAATTGTATAAATCCAAACATCTGGGAATATACAAGAGTTCTAATACCATAATTTTGGATCGAATCTCTTCTTTGCACCATCCTTAAAGGAATACCAGTATTAAATATCGTAGTATAAGTACCTGTATCCAGTACTACACTTTTCCATTTTACTCCGGCCATAGTATCTGAACAAGTATTAAATACATAACCTTTTGGCCAATAAAAACCAATTACTTTTTGTTTCAGGTCACCATCCATACAACCAACAGAGTATCCGGTTTTACTATAAAGGATATTCGACACTGTATCAAAGAAATAATAATGGTTATATGTACCCATAAAAGGTTCATTGAAAATTCTCAATACTTGATACTTTATATTTCCAATCATAGTATCTGAAACGACTTTGCCCGAATATCTGACGGTATCTGTTTCAGAACCTACGTAATACATAAATTCGAAATAGCTCCCTATCTTAAACAAAGGATATGTTGTGCCATTAGAAAGATTCGTAAAGAAAAATGATAAAATGAATAGTATGATAAATTTAATATTTCTCATTTCGTAGAGTTACAAGCATAATATAAATTAATATATTTTTATTAATAACACATTTATTTATTCATAAGAATATTCCAATAAAATTGTGGAGCAGGCATAAAACGCGGAAACAAACAGAGAGGAGCAAGTAACTATCAAAATAGTAAAAAGGTAGTATCGAAGCCGGCAATATTTTCGATATTTCATCTGGGGAATTTAATTTCAATTTCAAAACGCAAAATTGAAAGAGCAGAATTTAAAGGGTAGTGTGCTTTTTCTGATTCTATTTATACAAATAAAAAGCCCGCAACAAAGTTGCGGGTTTTTTGAGCTAGCGGGGGGAAGTTAATTCAAAATTAAAATATCAAAATGCAAAATTGAAAGAGCAGAATTAAAAGAGCAGGGTACTTTTTCTGATTCACTTTATACAAATAAAAAACCCGCAACAAAGTTGCGGGCTTTTTTGAGCTAGCGGGGGGATTTGAACCCCCGACCTGCTGATTACGAATCAGCTGCTCTACCCCTGAGCTACACTAGCGTCACAATTAATAATTAGCAATTAATAATTATTAATTTGTATATTCAATGCAAATTCTTATGTTCCTGCGGAGAAGTCGTCGTTGTACTTTATCTGCTCTTTCGTCAATTTATCGATTTTAATATTCATTGTCGAGAGCTTTACGCCTGCAATTGTCTGGTCCATGGCTTCCGGCAGAACGTGTACGCCGATTTCCATCTTCTTGCCTGCTTTGTAAGCGTTTACCAACGCTAACTGCGCGTTGAACTGGTTCGCGAAACTCATATCCATGACCTCTGACGGATGTCCTTCCGCCGCTGAGAGGTTCACGAGTCTGCCTTTCGCGAGCACGTATATTCTTCTTCCGTTCTTTAATGTATATTCTTCGCAGTTCGGCCTTATTGTCTTCACCGATTTCGTGAGTTTCTTAAGGTCGACCAGGTTGATTTCGCAGTCGTAATGTCCGGTGTTGCAGACAATCGCGCCGTCTTTCATCGAAGCGAAATGCCTTCCGACGAGTACGTCCTTTACGCCTGTCGCCGTTACGAAAATGTCGCCGTGTTTCGCGGCTTCGTCCATCTTCATTACGTTGTGGCCTTCGAGCGTCGCTTTAAGAGCCGCTGTCGGCTTTACTTCAGTCGCGATCGTGTCGGCTCCGAGTCCCTTCGCCCTGTTGGCTACGCCGCTTCCGCAGTGTCCGTAACCGGCAACGACGAATTTCTTTCCGGCTATAAGAACCGATGTCGCTCTTAAGATACCGTCGATTGTCGATTGTCCCGTACCGTAAACGTTATCGAAGTCCCACTTTGTTATTGAATCGTTGACGGCATAGACCGGGTACTTGAGAGCGCCCTGTTCGGCCATCTTTCTGAGTCTGTGAACGCCAGTAGTTGTTTCTTCCGTGCCGCCGATAATTTCCTTCGTGAGTTCTTTATACCTGTTATGAACCGTGAAGATAAGGTCGGCGCCGTCGTCGAGAGTGAGATGAGGCTTGAAATCCAAAGTTCTGTCTATGCACCAGTAGAATTCCTTCGTGTTCATTCCGTGCCATGCGTAAATCGAAACGCCTTCAGCCGCGAGAGCCGCCGCAACGTCGTCCTGTGTCGAAAGAGGATTGCATCCGCTCCATGAAAGTTCAGCGCCCGCATCTATGAATGTCCTGATGAGAACGGCAGTTTCTTTCGTTACGTGCAGGCAACCTGCAATCTTGAAACCTTTGAACGGTTTGGTCTTTTTGTATTTCTCTCTTAAAGCGGCGAGTACGGGCATTCTTGATTCCGCCCATTCTATCTTCAACGCGCCCTGTTTTGCTAACTTGAGGTCTTTTACTTTGAATTTCTTCGATGCCAAAAAATTTCTCCTTTAGATTTTAGATTAATAACCTGTAATAATACAATTTTTTAAGGATTAAATAAATTAATATTTTTATCCCTTCTTAAGCTGAATTCCAAGTTCGTCGAGCTGCTGGTTTATGACCGGACTCGGACAATTATCCATCAGCGACGCGGCGCTTACAGTCTTCGGGAACGCGATTATGTCCCTGATTGACTTGGTACCGTACAGCATCGCCACCATCCTGTCGAAGCCGAAAGCAACGCCGCCGTGCGGGGGCGCGCCGTAACGGAAAGCTTCGAGTATGAAGCCGAATTTTTCGACGGCTTCCTCGTCTGTCAGGCCGATTATGTTGAACACTTTCTTCTGCGTATCGCTGTTGTGGATTCTTATACTGCCGCTTCCGAGTTCGTTTCCGTTGTAAACGAGGTCGTAGCAGTTTGCGCGTATGCTTTCGATTTCTTTTCTTTCCCTGCTGTCGAGAAGATGTATGAATTCATCCTTCGGCGAAGTAAAGACGTGATGCTCGCCCACGAACCTGTTTTCCTCTTCATCGTAATGGAATAGCGGAAAATCCGTTATCCAGATGAATTCGTGTTTCGAATCGTCGAGGAGTTTGAAGTCTTCGGCGATTTTAAGTCTCATCTGTCCGAGTCCCGTGAGGACTTTGATTCTTTCACCGGAAAGAATGAACACAAAATCTCCAGGCTGAATATCGAATGCCTTTTTAATTCCGTCAATTGATTCCTCGTTGAGGAATTTCAGTATCGAAGACTGCAAAGAGCCGTCGTCGTTCATTTTAAGTGTCGCGAGACCGCCGAATCCGATTTTCTTCGCGAACTCGGTGTAAGCGTCCGAAATTTTTCTCGTGATTTCAATCTTCGCTCCGTTTACAGACTTGCCGATTTTAATACCGGCAATCATTCCGCCGGAATTAATGACATCGTTGAAAACCTTGAATTCACAGGTCTTCACGGCGTCAGTCAGATCAGTAATAATCATCAGATCTTTAATTCGCATATCGGGTTTGTCGATGCCGTACTTTGTCATCGCTTCGTCGTAAGTAATTCTCGGGAACTGCTCCGGCAGATCGTGATTAAGAATTTCTTTCCATATTTTCGAGAAGAGACCTTCTGAAATTTTAAACACGTCTTCCTGTCCTACGAAACTCATTTCCACGTCAATCTGCGTGAACTCCGGCTGCCTGTCGGCGCGGAGGTCTTCGTCACGGAAGCACTTGCAAATCTGCACGTAGCGGTCAAGACCTGAAACCATCAATATCTGTTTATATGTCTGCGGTGACTGCGGAAGCGCGTAGAACTTTCCTTTATGAACGCGTGACGGTACGAGATAATCGCGGGCGCCTTCGGGAGTCGATTTCATCAGTACAGGTGTCTCCACCTCAACAAAATTATATTTCGCGTAATACTCGTGAACGAGCTGATATACTTTGTTACGGAGCAGAAGTCCGTCCATCATTTTCTTTCTTCTTAAATCAAGGTATCTGTACTGTAGCCGCAGGTCTTCGTTCGCTTTAACTTCTTCTTCCACTACGAAAGGAGTCGTGAGTGATTCGTTCAGAACCTGAAGTTCGTCAACATCGATCTCGATCTCGCCCGTCGGAATGTTCTTATTCGGGCTTTCCCTTTGAATAACTTTCCCCTTCGCGGAAATGACGAATTCATTGCCGAGCGAAGCTGCCAGAGCGGAAATTTCTTTCTTGTCGGGCGATACCTTAATCTGCGTAATGCCGTACCTGTCGCGGACATCGATAAAAATAATGCCGCCGAGGTCGCGTTTTTTCGCCACCCAGCCGTTAAGTACGACCGTTTCGCCTGTGTTCCGGGTGTTTAATTCCCCGCATGTGTTTGTTCTCTTGTTATATAACATCGTGATTATTTATGAACATGGAAAATACCGATTTTGGAATTGAAAAGTTAGGCACATCCTTTCCTTCTCGTTCCTAAAGTCCTCTTTTGGAACGAGGCGAAAAAATTGCCGGTTTTAATAAAAATATCTGTTTCATCCGCTCTTTCTGTGTTCTATTAAGGAAATAATTCCCTGAATTTTATTCGTTTATTTTGCGTTTATTATATCGAACCTCAAAATTAAAATAACATTTAAAACATACAGGAGTAAAAAAATGATTAATTTAGGACAGAAATTTCCGGAATTCAACAAACAGGCGACAGTATCGACGGCTCCGGGAAAAGAATTCAGAAACATTACGAACAATGACCACATCAGCAAGAAAAGATGGATGGTAATGTTCTGGTATCCGAAGGATTTCACTTTCGTATGCCCCACCGAAATTATAGATTTTAACGATAAGTTCAAAGAATTCGATTCGAGGAACTGCGACGTAATCGGCGCATCGACAGATACGGAATTCTCGCACCTCGGCTGGATGACATCGCATCCGGGACTCAGAGACCTTCAGTTCCCGCTTCTCGCGGACACTTCGAAATCGCTCGGCGAAGCCCTCGGCATTCTCGAAGAAGGCGAAAAGATTGCATACAGAGCGACGTTCATAGTCGATCCGAACGGTATCGTAAAATGGATTTGTGCAAACGACTTATCGGTCGGAAGAAACGTTGACGAAGTAGTACGCGTTCTTGACGCGCTGCAGTCCGGCAAACTTACGCCCTGCGGATGGAAGAAAGGCGAAAAGACTTTAAATTAATAGTCAGTAGAATCAGTGAAAGAGCCGCGCCCAAAGCGCGGCTTTTTTATTTCCCGTAACCTACAAAAATACCGAATCCGCCGTATGCGGCTTTTGTAATTCCCAGTTTTCCTATCAACCCCACATAATCTCCATAGATTCTCGCTTTGAATTCTATTCCGAATTTTGAATATATCCCGTTATAGTCACCTCCCTTGGAAGTGTTGTGTGATGTTAAACCGCCGTAAACATCTATTCGTAGAATCCTGTCCGACAATGTCGCCCTTGCAAGAATGTTCAGATCAGTGCAGGGCGAGCCTTCACGGAATCCGCCGCCTACATCGCCGATGCCGTAATAATCGAACCCCGCTCTTATACCGGCCGAACCTTTGCCTCCGTCGGAATAAAAATCGAAATCCGCGCTTCCGCTGAATGTGTTTACGAGAATAAGCGTTGTAAAATCGGCCTGGAGGCTTTTGAAACGGAAATCCAGCTTCGAAACTGATGAGTCAGTCTGCGGGTAAAGAGACGTTGCAAGTAATGAAAGAAAAATAAATATGCAGAACTTTTTCACGATGTTTCCCCCTGTTTATGAATCTATGATTTATATAGATAAATGCAGTTAAACGCTGAAACTGATTTCATTGTTCAGTTTAATACAGGCATCAGTAACTTTCTTTTTAACTATCCCTGTTCTGTCGTTCTTTCCACCTGCGTAAATAACCGCCCGGCTGGCGTTGATGAGATGCAGGTTTCCTTTCAGGTTCTTTTTGAGTTCATCAGTATCGTGTCCCTGTGCGCCGATACCCGGGATCAGCAACGGTATGTTTTTAGATGAGTACTTTTTAATTTCTTTTGCGTGATTCGCGCCTATCACGAATCCTATGCAGTCTTTCGACCATTTCAGGGATTTTTCGGCGACGATCTCGAATAATTTTTTATTTCCGGTTTTAAGGTTCTGAAAATCATCAGCGCCTTTGTTCGAAGTGCGGACAAGCAGATAAACGAACTTGTCTTTTCTTTCCAGAAAAGGCGATACTGAATCATAGCCCATGTAAGGTGAAAGAGTGATTGCGTCGAAGTTCATGTTATCGAAGTAAGCCCTCGCGTACATTTCCGCAGTGTTGCCGATGTCTCCCCTCTTCGCGTCGCATATTGTAATCCTGTCGGAAGGAATATAATTGAGAGTTTCTTCGAGAACCTTCATTCCTTTAAGCCCCGCGGCTTCGTAAAAAGCGAGGTTCAGCTTATATCCCGCGCAGTATTCGTAAGTGGCTTCGATGATATTTTTATTGAAAGCAAGTACGGGATTTTTGTATTTCAGAAAACAGACAGGAATTTTAAGTATGTCGGTGTCGAGTCCGGTCACCAGATTTGATTTAACCGACTTTACCGCCTTTTCGAGTTTCTTTTTATACGTCATGATAAAAATATGTCTTTATGCCTGTATGTGTTCATTCCTATTCCTATCATAAGCAGAAATGAAAGAAGAGACGATACTCCGTTGCTCACCAGAGGCAGAGGAATGCCTATTACAGGCGTTATTCCGATTGTCATTCCGACGTTTATGAACATGTGAAAGAAAAACAGGCTCGCGAATCCTACGCATGTCAGCATCAGATACCTGTTCCGCGAAAGATAAGCGTTGTTCAGCAGCCTGTATATTATTACGACGAACAGAAGTATAACCACACCCGCGCCGATGAGACCGAACTCCTCGCCTATCATGCAGTAGATAAAATCCGTCCATTGCTCGGGTATGAACTTAAGCTGTGTCTGCGAGCCCTGCAGGAATCCCTTACCGAAGAAACCTCCCGAGCCTATCGCGACTTTCGACTGTATTACGTTGTAGCCGCTGCCGAGAGGGTCGGAGGCGGGATCAAACACCGCCATAATCCTGTTCTGCTGGTAGGGCTGAAGTTTCGAGTAAAAGAAATTCACTGAAAATCCTGACACCACGTTCAGCGCGAAAACTCCCGCCGAAATGAGCCAGTGCTTTTTCATGAAATAAAGAATTACGAGAAGCACCGCAAGGAACGCGAAGAAATAATAAATATTTATGAATGCCAGAATTATTCCCGCTACAGGAGTGATCACCGCAAACAACAGGAACGGCGATACGCCCGCAAAGAACAGCATCGGAATTATGAATGAAAGCATGACGAGCGTCGTGCCCGTATCGTGTTCGAGTTTTATCAGAACCGCGGGCAATGCGACAAGCCCGACTGCAATGAGAAGCTGAACAGGCGATATCTTTGGGTTTTCCTCGTCGCCTTTATAAAAGAAATTCGCTACGGCCATTACAGTGGCGACTTTCGCGAACTCCGAAGGCTGAATGCCGAAACCCGCTATGAAGAACCAGCTCTTGTTTCCGTTTATCGTTCTTCCGAAAATCAGAACCATGAGCAGAAGAACGATCGCAAGGCCGTATGCGTAATACGACAAACTTGAAATGTATCTTGGAGGAAGATACGAGACGGCGATTACCATCACGAGTCCGGCAATGCCGAATGTCATCTGTTTAAGATAGAAGCCCGCGTTGCTGACGCTGCTCTGTGTGGCGCTGTATATAGCGAAGATTCCGATTACGAGCAGACCGATTACCGCCAGAAACAAAGTTATGTCGAATTTGTCGAACAGTTTCTTTTCCATCAGTCGTGCACCTCCGTCTTAGCGCTTTCGTTGAACACGTCGGCGGAATTTCCGCTCAGGAACCTTACCATTATAGCCGCTGCAATAGGAGCCGCAAACTGATTTCCCCATCCCGCATTTTCCCCGAGTACGCATACCGCTATCTTCGGATCATCGTAGGGAGCGAATCCGACGAACCATGAGTGGTTGTTGCCGTTAGGATTCTGCGCAGTACCCGTCTTGCCTGCAAGAGTATATTCCGAATTCTTGACGTTCTTCGCCGTACCAGTTCCGTTGACGACAAGGTACATACCTTTTTTAACCGCGTCAAAATATCTTTTCTCTATGTCTATCTGATTCTTCTTAATATCGAGCGGAATTTCCTGGCCTGTCGAGGAATTGTAAATCCTTCTTACGATGTGCGGCTGTATGTACATTCCGTTCATGCATATCGCTGCTGTGTATGCTACCATCTGAACCGGTGAAACGCCAAGTTCACCCTGTCCTATGCCGAGCGAGACCAGAAGTCCCTGTGACCACTTGTTAACCCCGTAAACTTTATCGAAATATTCCTGCGAAGGAAGAAGCCCTTTTGTTTCGTTCGGCAGGTCGATACCTGTTCTTGAACCGAAACCGAACTTCGCCGAATAATCGTGATAATCGTTTATGCCGAGCATAAGCCCGAGTTTGTAGAAGAACACGTTGGAGGAAACTTCTATTGCGCGGACTACCGGAATCGAGCCGTATCCGCCGTGATCTTCAAAAGTCCTGTTGCCGAAAGTGAATGAACCGGGACAGGAAATCGTCGTAGTCGGCGTTATCTTCCCGGAAGCCATCGCTGCAAGAGCCATCATCATTTTCCATGTCGAACCCGGAGGATATCTCGTCTGCGTCACGCGGTTAAACAACGGTTTATCCGGATGATTGAACAATCTGTTTATTTCTTTCGCGTCGGGTGTTCCGACAAAAGCGTTAAGGTCATAATCGGGTTTCGAAACAAGGCAGAGTACTTCGCCCGTTCTCGGGTCGACAGCAATGACAGCTCCTCTTCTTCCGCCCATGAGTTTCTCTGCATACTCCTGAAGGTCCGCGTCTATCGACGTAAACAGGTCTGCTCCGTTAACCGGCTTCTGGTCGTTGTTGCCGTCGTTGTACGCACCCACTTCCCTTCCGTTAACGTCTACGAGAATAAGCCTGCTGCCTTTTTCTCCGCGAAGCTGTTTCTCGTAAAACTTTTCGAGACCGGTCGTTCCGACAAGGTCGCCCTGCCTGTAATAATTTTCCGTGGATTCCTGAAGGCTCTTCGGAGATATCTCGGCGTTGTATCCGAAAATATGAGAACCTTTGAATTTGTTAGGATAATACCTTAAGGATTCTACCTGATAACTTACGCCTTTCAGCCTGTCGCGGTTTTCCTCTATGTACGCTATAGTCTTGAAATCAATGTCGCGCTTTACGAGTATCGGATTAAACCTGTTAGTTCCCTTCGCCTCCGCCAGGTCTTCCCTGATTTCCTCGGGGTCGATGTTCGCGAGATTCGCGACTTCGTCAATCAGATTCTTGTCGAACTGGAAAGGGGTGATGGTCAGGGTATATGAAGGCCTGTTGTCGACTATGATTTTTCCGTTGCGGTCTATTATCAGCCCCCTTGCGGGAGTTTCAATTATCTTCTTTATCGAATTCTTCTCCGATTCCTTTCCGAACTGCTGCTGCTGCACTATCTGAAGCTGTATGAGCCTTGCAAAGAGCGCGATAACGGCGACGAGGACTATCCCGAGCGATACGTATATTTTAACTTCACGCTTCACCCAGGAAACTCCTTTCTATCTTTCTCTTTCTCGGGAATATCACATAGACGAGGCTTATAATCGTTGTATACGCGGAAGTCGTAAGAACATATTTCACGAGCACTTCGGGAAATGTTATCGGCGTGCCCTGGAAATAAATCCAGAAGTATATGAAATTTCCGGCGAACGAGCAGGCGAAAACCGTCACGAGAAACATGTATTTCGTCAGGAACTTTTCGTTTTCAGTTTTGAAAAAGCCCGCGAGAAATGACGCTATCGTGTAGGTCATCGCGGACAGGCCTATGAACGTCCCGCTTAAGAAATCCGCAAGGAGCCCTGTAAGAAATCCGTAAACGGAGCCGGTTATTTTTCCTTCCTTCGCTCCGATATAGATAAGCATTATGACGACGAAATCCGGCGAAATGTTAAGAGCTGAAAGCGAAAGAATTTTAATGAAAGTTTTCTGAATTAACAGAAGCACTATCAGTATTAATATATTCT
The DNA here is from genome assembly GCA_903831845.1 of uncultured Ignavibacteriota bacterium. Lineage (GTDB taxonomy): Bacteria > Bacteroidota > Ignavibacteria > Tepidaquicellales > Tepidaquicellaceae > CAIKZJ01. The sequence goes on along the minus strand of CAIKZJ010000030.1, from coordinate 11,097 downwards.
TTACTATTCCGTATTTGAAATTCATTTCTTCCCCGTCTGAAAAGTTTTTTCAAGCGCGTATCTTTCCTTGTTAGGCACATACTTTACAACGAACACGTTCTCAAGCGAAGCGAAATCAACAAGAGGCACAACTATTATTTTCTTGAAAAGATTATCGAGGTTGCCTGTCTCCACGACAGTACCGATGGGTATTCCGGAAGGATACAGGTTGCTGTATTCCGACGTTATGAAAACGTCTCCCGGCACCACGTCGGCGTTCTTCTGTATGTTTATAACCGATATCGTCGATACGCCGTCGTAAGTCATGATCCCGTCGATCCTGCTTCTCTGCGATTTGACTGTAATGCGCATGTCCTTGTTGAAAAGTATCTGAGCGATTGAATAATTCCTGCTCGTCGAGACTATCCTCCCGACAAGGCCCGCGTCGGTTATGACGGGCATGTTCACGTAAACGCTGTCGTTTTCGCCGGCGTTGAGAGTTATAGTGTTCCTTGTCTGTATGAGAGATTTATTGACGATGTTAGCGCTTACAAGACCTAAACCGGACGCTTCTTTGAAACCGAGAAGCTTTGTGAGCCTTATGTTCTCGAGTTTTGCCTCTTTGAGATTCGACACTTCGTTCGAAAGCCTTATGTTGTTCTCGCGAAGCATTTTGTTTTCCTGCTGGAGATCGAAAACATTTGGGATGGAAGAGAGCCCGCTCTGCACTGTGCCGAACATTCCAACCGCAGCCGCGCGGAGAAATCTTATCTGCGTGTTATCGTTTGAGAAAATAAACGCCAGAGAAAAGATTATCAGTACGGTGAGTATGAGATACTCCTTGATGCCTAATATAAACTGCCCTATTCTCTTCAATTAGTTTTGTGTTGATACCTGAAGATTATCTGTTTAAAAGCACTTTGCCGTATTTCCCTAATTCCTCAAGCACTTTTCCCGTACCTCTTGCAACTGCCGAAAGCGGCTCCTCCGCGATGTGCACGGGCACGCCTGTCTCAACCCTGATCCTCTCGTCGAGCCCCTGAAGCAGCGCGCCGCCGCCAGTGAGGAATATTCCCCTGTCGAGAATATCCGACGAAAGTTCCGGAGCCGTCTTCTCAAGCGCGACTTTAACGGCGTCTACCATCTGCTGCACCGGCGCGTTGAGAGCTTCGCGTATCTCTATCGAGCTAACTTCGGTAAGTTTAGGAACGCCTGCGACAAGGTCCCTGCCCTTAACTTCGATTATTATCTCTTCTTCAAGCGGCATCACTGAACCTACCTGGCATTTTATATTTTCGGCCGTGGTCTCGCCGATAAGCATATTCTGGTTTGCGCGGAAAAATCTGATTATCGATTCGGTAAGTTCGTCGCCCGCTACTCTTATTGAAACTCCGTTCGTTATTCCCGAAAGAGCTATTACCGCAATCTCCGTCGTTCCGCCTCCGATATCGACTATCATGTTGCCGTAAGGCGCCGTAACGTCAAGCCCTATGCCTATCGCGGCCGCCATCGGTTCGGAGATAAGGAATACTTCCTTCGCTCCCGCTTTCTCCGCTGTATCTCTCACGGCGCGTTTCTCGACTTCCGTGATTCCGCTCGGAACGCATATGACTATCCTCTTTGCGGGCATGAAACCCGACGTGATCTTCTTGATAAATTCCTTAAGCATTCCTTCCGCGATTTCGAAATCGGCTATGACGCCGTCTCTCATCGGACGGATCGTGTTGAGTTCCTTGTGAACCCTTCCCATCATCTTCTTTGCTTCTTCCCCTATCGCAACAATCTTTCTCGTAGTGACATCATAAGTGACTATCGACGGCTCATTGAGAACTATTCCTTTGCCCTTCATGTATATCAGCGTATTGGCAGTTCCAAGATCGATTGCTATGTCATTCGAGAACATTCCAAAAAACGGCATATCGTGTACCTCTTATATTAAAAAAATTTAAAATTTTGCGAATTAATCAATAAATATAACTAAAATAAATGAAAATTGAAAAACCGATTAATGTCTGAAGTGCCTGTATCCCGTAAACACCATGCACATCTTTCTCTCGTCGGCCGCTTTGATGACTTCGTCGTCGCGCACAGACCCTCCCGGCTGAACGACGCATGTCGCTCCGGCGTTTGCAGTCTCTATAAGACCGTCCGCGAACGGGAAGAAAGCGTCAGAAGCGACAACTGAATCCTTCAAATCAAGGTTGAACTGTTTCGCCTTCCAGACGGCTAGTTTCGTAGAATCGACCCTCGACGGCTGTCCGCCGCCGACGCCAAGCGTCTGAAGATCTTTTACGAAAACCACAGCGTTCGATTTCGTGTGCTTAACTATCTTATACGCAAACTCCATGTCGAGAAGCTGCTTCTCGTCGGGTTTCTTTTCCGTAACGTACTTGAGCTCGTCCCTTTTTAAAATCAGGCCGTCGCGCTCCTGATGAAGAAGCCCGCCCGATACGGAACGCACTTCGTTCTTCGATTTCCCGAACCTGAATTTCAGAAGCCGTCTGTTTTTCTTCTTCATAAGTAAATCGAGCACACCCTCCGCATAATCAGGCGCAAGCAGAATCTCCGTGAAGATCTTATCGGCTTCGAGCGCGGTTTGCATGTCCAGCGTTTTATTGAAAATAACTATTCCGCCGTAAGGAGAAACCGTATCTGTTTCAAAAGCTTTCCTGTACGCTTCGAGCAATGTTCCGCGCGTTGCGACTCCGCTCGGATTGCCGTGCTTTATAATCGCCGCGGTAGGTCCTTCGTTTTCAAATTCGCATATTATCGAATGAGCCGCGTCGACGTCAAGCAGGTTATTGTACGAGAGCTCTTTCCCGTGCAGTATTTCAAACAGCTCGTCGAAATTCGTTTTTTCGAAATAAGCTTTCTGATGCGGGTTTTCGCCGTAACGCAGACCGCTTGCTCCGCCCGTTACTTCAAGAAAATAGTTTTTTATGTCCCTGTCGTACTGCTCGATAAGTTCAAAGGCCTCGAACGCAAGTCTTACTGCAAATTCATCGGATATCTCACCCTTGTTCCTGTCGAACTCTTCAAGATACTTTACATACTGGTTCTGCTTCACAAGAACCGATGTCGATGAATAATTCTTCGCAGCAGCGCGTATAAGGCTTACTCCGCCTATGTCTATCTGCTCGATTATTTCTTCCTGACCGGCGTCCGGTTTTCCGACTGTTTCTGCAAAGGGATAAAGCGTTACAACAACCAGGTCAAAAAGCTTCAGCCCGTGTTCCTTTATCTGCTTTAGATGTTCGGGATTGTCCTTTATTGCAAGTATCCCCGAAAAAACCGCAGGATGAAGCGTCTTGACCCTGCCGTCGAGAACTTCCGGGAAAGACGTGATGCTCTCTACTCCGGTGACCGGGATATTTCTTTCTTTCAAAAACCTGTATGTTCCTCCCGTCGATACAATCTCGAAACCCCTGTCAATGAGTTTCTTCGCGAATTCTTCGAGTCCGTCCTTGTAGTATACGCTGATTAAAGCCGTCTTTTTATTCATCGAGCCCTATCTCCCCTTCTTCGATTTTTTTAATTATGAACGGATAATATTTGTGTTCAAAATGAAGTATCTTTTTCTGCAGACTGAATTCATCGTCGTCATCTTCAACCTTAACGCTCTTTTGAAAAAGTATCCTTCCTCTGTCGTAAACTTCATCTATCAGGTGTATTGTCAGTCCCGATATTTTTATTCCCGATTCGATTACAGCCTTGTGTACGTTAATTCCGTACATGCCTTTCCCGCCGAAATCAGGAAGAAGCGCGGGATGTATGTTCAGAATCCTGTTACTGAATTTTCTTACTACTTCAGGTTCGACAATCTTCATGTAACCGGCAAGAACTATTAGATCAATTTCGTTTTCGACAAGTTTGTCAAGAAATAATTTCGCGTATTCGCCGTCGCTTAAACCCGGATAAACTTTTCTGCTGATATGACAGACCGGAACTCCGAATTCACGGGCAATATGCACGGCCCCGCAATTGGAATTATTAGTGATCAGCAGTCTTATATCGGAATTTAAAAAATTGTCTCTCCTTGCTTCAAGAATGGATTTGAAGTTTGAACCGCCTCCCGATGCGAATACACAAATGTTCACGCCGTTGATTGTTTCACAAAAATACTAAAATCAGATTAAAAATTAAAGAAAATACGTAAAAAACATCGTTTTTTATGATTTTTCTTAAATAAAATTAGATTATTTGATGCGGTTGCAGCTAAATTACTGTAAATCAGAACCTTGCGCTGATTCCAATAGTAGGTAAAATTGGTATCATTCCGGTTACGCGTTGTTTCAGACTAAGGTCGTTTGATATTGTATAACCGTATGAAAGAACGTTCTTCCTGTTGTACACATTCATAACGTCTATATAAAATGACCAGTCAGCTCCCCAGAATTTTGTGTAAGCAGATAATCTTAAGTCGAGCCTGTGATACGCGGGCTTTCTGGCGGAAAACCTGTTGTCGTCGGAACCGTAGTCGAGATTGAAAATGACCTGATTCGTGAAAGGATTGACAACGAGCGAATCATACGCAACTCGCGGCGTGACGCCGACAGGGGGAGTAAACGGAAAGTTCGTCGAATAATTCCATCGGGCGCCGAGCTCCAGCCAGTCATTGATCCTGTAATTCAGCACAATGTTTATGTTGTGCGTCTGATCGAACCTGAACAGGTAATGCAGATTGTACCTGTCTCTTGTCGCGTGCGAATAAGAATAGTTCACCCAGCCGTACAATTTTGTTTTCGGTCCCGTATATTTTTTCTCGAGACTAATTTCAAAACCGTAAGAGTCTCCTGCTCCGTTGTTCGTCGGTATCGCAGTCAGAGAATCGAAGGGAAGCTTTTCCGAAGAGCGCACCCAGTTGGCAGGATTTTTCATGTAATCCGGATTGTGATTGCTCGGATCTAAAAGCGTGAACTGATATTTGTACCCTGTAAGTTTTTGCTGCACTATCAGATTATCGAACCTCTTGTAATACCCTTCAATTTTCAGGAGCCAGAAATTGTCAAGCCATCTGTCGAGACCCAACACGTAATGCACAGACCGTTCGGCTTTGAGGTCATTGATCTGCGGACTCGTCAGGTCGTAGAACGTCTGGTTGTCGACAAGTTTTTCGTAACCGGGAGACTGGAAATACAGTCCTACCGACGCGCGGAGCGTCGTCAACGGGTTGAATGCGTAACCAATATTGAACCTCGGAGAAAAATAAACTTTTTTTAGCAATGAATAATAATCGATTCTAATCGACGGCTGATAAAAGAAACGCCTGTTAATCTCAAAACGCGAAAGCCCGTAAACGCTGCCCCGGTAGTTATCCTGACCGTTTATGTTGAAGTCCTCCAGAAGCGCTCCTGCATTCGGCAGCGAACGGAGGAATGCCTTGAACCGTTCGTCAAGATCAAGCTTGTACGTCAGGTCGTTCCTTATTACATCAACGGCGCCGCCGAATTCGAACTTGTTGCTGCCCTTAAGGAGCACCGATCTGTTGCCCAGTGAAAACTTCCTGAACGCGTACTTTGATTTGAACTGAAACCCGAGCAGCGCGCCGATTGCTTTAAGACTGTCCCTCTGTCCGGGCGTAAGATTTTCCTTGTCAATGAGCGGGTCTATTATGTCGCCGTCAAAATCATTGTCGCCGCTGTTTCTGTACCAGGAGAATGTGGTCTTCGAAATGAAATCCTTATCAGGTATGTAATGCCATCCGACTGAAACGACGTTGTTCGTCGTAACGTCGTTAACGTTGACGCTGTCGGGATTGGTCCTGTCTGCTCCCGGAACTATATCGACGCCGTCCCTTGAAAATATTCCGTTCAGAATAAACTTGTGTTTTCCGAACGGTCCGAATGCGAGCTTGACCTGTAAATCTTCGAATGACGGGAAAGACGAATCGTCAGTAATGAGCCCTGACTTTTTTGCGAACGGCGCGAGAATAAGGTCATAATAAGTCCGTCTTGTAGAAGCAATCCATGAGCCCGGTATATTGAAAGGATTTTTCCCGTTGAAGATGATATTAGCGCTTGCAATGTTTATGTTCGATATCATGCCCAGCTTCTTTTCCGTCGTGCCTTCCCTGTTCGTTACATCGAGCACCGCAGAAAGCCTGTCGCCGTACTTAGCGGGGAATCCTCCCGTGATCAGATTTATATCGCTTAGTGTTTCGGGATTGAACATGCTGACAAGACCGTACAGCCTGTAAGGATTGAAAATCTCCACCTCGTCCATTAAAATAAGATTCTGGTCGGGGCCCGAGCCTCGCACAACTAGCTGCGACGTGAAATCGTTCGGCGAAGTCACGCCCGGAAGTGATTTCAGCGAACGCATTACGTCCTCAAGTCCTCCCGGCAGGACTTTAATGCTTAAAGGCGGCAGGTTGAACCAGCTTGTCCGCAGATCGTTCTGGCTCTGCCTCTGATTACCTATTACTTCTATCTCTTCAAGAGAGAATATCTTTTCGGTAAGAGTGATGTTAAGCGATTCGTTTTTCTTAATCTGAATATTGTCTTCTTCAAACTGTATATAGCCTTCAACGAAAGCTGTCAGCCTGTAAACGCCTTTGTGCAATTCGATGGAATACTCTCCCGAAGAATTTGTTTTGTCGCGGAAAACTTCCATAGTCGACTTGTTCAGAACAGACACCGAAACCCCGAAAAGTTTTTTATCCTTCTGATTAACGACTGTTCCTTTAAGAAACACTTTGCCCGTGTCGTTCTGCGCAAAAGCCGTCACGTTCAGCGATACAAGAAGTATTGATATGTAAAAATATATTCTAAGCAAATGTTCAGTCATTATATAAATGGCAGTAAGTAAAATGCCCGTCATCCCCGTACCTTCCCGGATATTCATTTCCGCAGACTGGAATTTTTACCGGACAGCGCGTATTGAACGGGCAGCCGCCCGGCGGATTTACGGGATCCGGTATTTCGCCCTTCAGCCGTGTCCTTTCCTGCCTGTATCCCGGGTCCGGCACCGGCACCGCGTCAAGCAGGCTTTTTGTATAGGGGTGGTACGGAGAATTAAACAAATTGTTCTTTCCGGAATACTCCGTAACCCTTCCGAGATACATTACCGCTATATCGTCGGATATATGCTTTACGACCGACAGGTCGTGCGAAATGAACAGGTACGTCAGCCCGAATTCTGTCTGAAGGTCTTTCAGAAGATTTATTATCTGCGACTGTATGGATACATCGAGCGCGGAAACCGGCTCGTCGCAAACGATAAACTCCGGCTCAACCGCAAGCGCCCTCGAAATTGCTATCCTCTGCCGCTGGCCTCCCGAAAATTCGTGAGGATACTTGTTTATACTGCTTCGCGGCAGTCCTGTGTGCCCGAGCAGCTCGAAACATTTTTTCTCCGTTTCGTTTGATTTCGTTCCGTGATGGAATTTTATTATTTCGCCGAGTATATCCCCGACCGTCATTCTGGGATTGAGCGAAGAATAAGGGTCCTGAAAAACTATCTGAAATTTCTTCCTGTAGGTCCTGAATTCATTCCTGTCCAGCTTCAGTATGTCCGTACCGTTGTGGATTATCTCGCCTCCTTCAGGCTCTGTAAGCCTGATAATACACCTGCCAAGAGTCGATTTTCCGCAGCCCGACTCGCCGACAAGACCGAGAGTCCTGCCTCTGTGAATATCAAGTGAAACGCGGTTCACGGCCTTAAGCCGTGCGTTGGATGAAGAGAACAGCCCCTCCCCTGCGGCGAATTCCTTGTAAAGGTTTTTTATTGACAGGTATATATTTTCCACTTTAATAAATTAAATAAAATACCGAACCGAAACAACGCAACAAGCATAAGTCATTACAGTGAAGTTGATAATGAAGTAACATGCATTTTTATAGAAACAATTTGCTAAAATAATCCGGCATTCCTTTTGCGCCACACCGGCTTAATGCTTTCGCAGCATAGTTTGATGTTAATTTTGTTTTCCTTAAGACAGTCGTTGCAGACATTTCGCGAGAAACCGTAATCTTCAAAAATCGGATCTGTATTATATCCGGTTCCGCAAAAATCGCAGATCCTGCTTTCGGAAGCCAGGATAGAAGGATTTATTTTGTAAGGACCGCCATATTTTGTCGGGTAGGTGATTTTATAATACTGAGATAATTCAGTTTTTTCGCAGTCGCTGCAGACGGGCACCGCGTATGTTTTAAGCGATTCCTCTCCTGCCTTCAGTCCGCCGCATATAAAACAGTGCATTTCAGGCGCGCGCTTTACAGAAATTGTTAATGACTGCGCGCCGAAAGAAGCCGGGAAAGAATTTTCATATTTATTCGAGAATCTGTAACCGAATGTCCCTTCTTTTATCAGTCTGTCCGTGTAGTTCCCGATCTCACAGAATACGAACTGCAGGTCCGCTCCCCTTCCTGTCCTTACATCGAAACCGGCATCTCTTACGTACCTGCTGAGTTTCGCAGGCCTGTACCAGTACTGGAAAAAAGGCGTATCCTGTTTTTTATAGAGTATGATTTTCTTTATTATGCTTTTAACCGCTGACTTCGCATCCCTGAACAATATGTTGAACGATTTATTCGGCGTCGTGATGATCGCCACGCCGCCCGGCCGGAGAATACGGTATGCTTCCTCGAGAGCTTTCTGCGGTCCTTCTATGAAGTGCTCAACGACTCCAAGCGAGATGTATCCGCTTACGGAATTATCCGGGTAATCCAGATTAAGAACATTTCCTTTTATAAATTTTGCATCAAAACTGTTTTCCTGTGACCACCTGTTCATAATGTCAACTATAGGACCGGAGAAATCCACACCCTCTATATCGATTCCCATCCTCGAAAAATACAGCACATATCTGCCCAGTCCGCATCCCGCTTCGACTGTTTTACCGTATCTCGGAGTAAATTTCGAAATCCACTGCCTTAGACCGAAATAATCCCACATCTGAATTTCGGATACGGGGGTCAGATCGTCCCATTCGCTTGTCCAGATGTTTTCGTCCTGTCCGATGCTTTTCTTCATCCCTTAATTTTTGCACAAATTAAGGATTATACGATAAAGAAAAAACCTAATACTGCCCCGTAACGGCCGCATAATGAATTTTTTTCTTTTTATTAAATCATTAAATCTCTTATATTTAAAATTTGCAATTCAATCCGGGAGCGATGAAAGAAAGATTCACTACCATTTTTCTTGTCAGCAACGATAACAGAGACACAAATTTTTATACCGTCGACACAAAGCACGTTGAACGGTTCAGGTCTTACCTGACAACTGCCGCAGCGTCTCTGACGGCAATTCTACTGACCTGCCTTGTGCTTTTCATACTGATTGCTTCTGCAAGAAATGAAATCGGCACTCTGAATCAGAGAATTTTCAGCCTGAAGAATGACCTTAAGCTTCTTGACAGCCTCGAGATAAAGAAAAAAGTTGAGAACATCGAAAACAACATCAACGACATAAATAAATATCTTTACGAAAGAGGCGTGTTCAAATACGAGAATGCGGGAGGGCCTGCGGATATTTCAGGCAATCCCGACGCTAACATTTACGGCTTTTATCTCGGCAAGACGGACCTGATACTTAAATCAATAAAGAACGTTCCGATAGGATATCCTCACACAGGCGAATTTAAGTCTTTCTTCGGTTACAGGGCTAATCCCTTCAGCGGAAGGGGTTCCGAATACCATAAAGGTCTCGACATAAAAGGAAATACAGGCGACCCGGTGAGGTGCACCGCTTCGGGAACTGTCGAGAAAGCAGAATTCGACGGGGGTTACGGAAGATGCGTCGTTATTAATCACGGCAACGGACTTAAAACAGTGTTCGGACACCTTTCGGAATTCAAAGTAAATCAGGGCGATAAAGTTAACGCGGGCGATCTGATAGGGCTTGTCGGTTCTTCAGGAAGATCGACCGGACCGCACCTTCATTATGAAATAAGATACAAGGAAGAAAGCATCGACCCGCAGTATTTTTTAAATTTAAAAAATTAAAATTATATGTTCGGTAAAAAAGAAACTGAAAACAAGACTGTTGAAAACAATTCATCAGCTTACCGCTCGGCCCCTTCACAGATAAGAACACTCATCAGCGAAGGATGCAAGTTCGAAGGCAATCTGTTCTCGCCCGCATACACAAGGATTGACGGCATCGTAAGAGGCAATCTGACAGGCGAAAGCGGACTGATAATCGGCGACAAAGGCTCCATAGAAGGCGACATTACTTCTATAGAGGTTTCGATTTACGGCTATGTCAAAGGCAATGTCAAAGCCCACAAGCTCGAAGTCAAAAAGGGCGGCAAGATTTACGGTGACATAGTTGTAGACCATCTGGCTATGGAACACGGAGCTGTATTTATCGGTCATTGCAAGATGAACGAAGCCGCCGCAGTCAACAGCACTGAAGAGGCTTTCGATCTGCCTGAAGATAAAAAATAAGTTCAACGGACAGTTTTGCTGAAGTCGCTTATAAATGAAATCTCGTCCGTTGCAGGCTTCCTTTGGGAAAAGGGATGGGCTGAGAAAAACGCCGGGAATATTTCTTTCAACCTTTCCGATACGGTGAAAATCCCGGAATCAAAAATATATTCCTGCAAACTTGAGCGGAGTTATGCCGGCTTATCGCGCAATGTTATACTTGTCACTGCATCCGGCTCAAGAATGCGCGAAATCAAGGACTCTCCTTTAAAACACATTATTTTTGTGGCCTTTGACGAAAAGGGATCCAGATTCGCAAAATTCAAGCTGAACAATAAGTTCAGTTTCTTCGTGACGGAGGATATTCCCAGTTCGGAACTCCCGGTACATTTGAGGATTCATGAGGTACTGAAAGAAACAGGCAGCTCGTCAAAAACCGTACTCCATACTCATTCTACCGAACTGATTTCTTTCTCGCACCTCAAGGAGTGTTCCGGTGAAAACAAACTCAATAAGAACCTGTCGGCAATGCATAACGAGTTCAGACTGTTCATACCGGACGGCATTGGGCTGGTAAAAGAACAGGAATCGGGTAACGAGAAAATCGCCGATGAAACGGCTGAACTGTTCAGGAAGCGCAGAATAGTTCTCTGGAAAAAACACGGCGTTATTGCGGCAGCCGAAACTCCTGCCAATGCTTTTGACATAATAGATATTGCGTCAAAATCAGCAAAGATATTCCTTATGT
>CAIKZJ010000029.1 GCA_903831845.1 uncultured Ignavibacteriota bacterium | reverse complement strand
GACAAAGAAAACAATTTTCATTTCCGTTCAGAACGGAATATACAATTATAATATACTTAAAAAGGAATTCGGCAAACCGCGCGTTATTCAGTCAGTAAGCCGCATTGCATCAGAAATGCAGGGGAACGCAGTAATACATACCGCGCTCGGAATAATCGTTATCGGTGAAGAGAACGGAAAAACAAGCCGAAGGATAAAAACCGTTCACGAACTTCTGAACGTTCCGGGAATAAAATGCAAAATCTCGGACAATATTCTTCACGAGATATGGATTAAACTTGCCTGGAACACGATATTCAACGCTTTAACCGCGATTTCGTTTTGTACAGTCGAAGAATTGTTTAATGATAAAAAGATTGTCCGGCTCATAGACGATCTTTACAAAGAAATATCAAAAGTCGCCGCATCAGTCGGAATAAAATTTACGAAAGAAGATTACAAAAAGGTCGCTACCGACACGAAGACCATCGGCATATCAAAAACATCATCATATCAGGACAGGGAAAAGGGCCGCAAACTCGAAGTCCCGTACTTCACATCCGAAATCCTGAATATAGCATCGGCGAAAAATATCGATACCCCCGCGCTCAGGGCAATTCATCTCCTCGCAGCGCTATTCTGATTTCTTAAATACTAAACCCTGTTTTCTGTCTTGCCTGTTTAGTAAAATACTCTCATTTTTTATTGTCTTTAACAGTGTTATTTGCTTTGTTGAATCAAACTCTTGACCATGAAAAGAATACTTCTCGTTCTCGTCCTGTTTACATTCGTAAATGCCGACGCGCAATGGATTACCTATACTCTGCCTTATAACGGTGTTGCAAACTCTATATCTTTTTACGATTTGAATAATGGTGTGTCGTGCGGTCACAATACAATAACTTTCTACGAACAAATTTATCGGACTACCAATTCAGGCGTCAACTGGGTCCTGTCGTCCTTTCCTTCAACTATCAGAGCGATAGTCGGTATACAGTACATAAATGCAAACCTCGTATATGCCTGCGGTGCGGAAAACTGGCCGTTTCAAAATAAAGACGGATATAAATCGGAATATCCGGGTTTTTCAAACCCATTGATGAAAAAATTTATTACAGAAGGCAAGAATGTATTATACAATCAGTATAAAAGTGCATTTCTGAAATCGACTGATGCAGGTGTTACATGGTCTAAGATTGGAAGCTTCGATACATTGACCGGATATATCAATGCAATACAGTTCTTTGATGCGAACACCGGCTATGCCCTGATTGATTCAAACCCGTCTTTAAATACTACATTCTGTAAAACTACGAACGGCGGACTTAACTGGCAGGGAGTAAAGTTTCTGGAATCCGGATGCGATTTTGACAATATGCAATTTTTTAATCAGTCAACCGGGTTTGTTTCAGGAAATTATCTGACATGGAAAGAGAAAACCGCCGCTGACAAATTTGATATGTGGGAAGGCAGGATATATAAAACGACAAACGGCGGTGTTAACTGGAGTGTAAAGCAGTTCTCAAGCCAGATTAACGGCATTACCTTTTTTAACGCGACAACTGGAGTTGCTATTAGCTCAGGGTCCGCTTATCAGGTTTTGAAAACAACTGACGGAGGGAACAACTGGAATCCGGTCTTTTCATTTAGCACCAGATCCATGGGCAAAATAAAATCAATCCCGTCATCCGGTACTGCATTCTCTGTCGGATACCTGATTGATACCGTAAACTTGGTTGTAACAAAATACTCTACTTTGAAAACGACAGATTACGGTTCTACGTGGACAATTAAGGATATGAACCCTGCTTCTTTGATATACGGCTTAGCGCTGATTGACCAGAGTAATTTCTTTATTTCGGGCTCAAATGTAAATACTTATCAAGCCGTCATTATGAAATCCACTAACGGCGGAAATGTGCTTGTAAACCAAACGGGAATGGAACAACCATCCTCTTTTAAATTACACCAGAACTTTCCGAATCCGTTTAATCCGTCGACTAAAATATCGTTCGATGTTTCCAAAGCGGGATTCGTGAGAATATCCGTATTTAACTCTCTGGGCAGAGAGGTATCGGTCCTCATTAATGAAAACCTGAATTCCGGTTCATACACAACCGACTGGAACGCATCGGCATTCTCAAGCGGCATCTACTTCTGCAAAATTGTATCCGGCAATTTTACCGAAACGAGAAAAATGCTCCTGCTGAAATAGAATTTGTTATCTCTGTTAGTTTTCTCCTCCTTCCTAAGCTCCAGCTTGGGAAGGCGAAAAACTAATTTAAAGCTCCGTAGTAGCGAAACCAAATTACTATAGCTGTGTTGCTCGTTAAATAATTGTAAAAACACAATATAAATCCCAATATTTTTGCTTTTTTATATGTATTTTTGATTTTTTCGATTTGATTTTTGATTTTTCTTCAAACTTCAAACTTCTAACTACTAACTCCTAACTTCTGCCGTTTTCCATTCCTTTTCTCCCAAATTTTCCCGATTTTACAGGCTAATATTTAATTTTGAATGTTTAAAATCTGGATTGACGCTTTAAGACCGAAAACGCTTCCTGCAGGGGTTGTACCCGTCTTTATAGGAACTGCCATGGCGTATTACGACGGATTCTTTAGTCCTGTCGTGTTCGCTCTGACACTTGTGTGCTCCGTCCTCATCCAGATAATCACAAACTTCGTCAACGAAATTTACGATTTCAAGAAAGGCGCCGACACTCACGAAAGAGTCGGTCCGAGAAGAGCCGTCGCTTCCGGTCTTATTAAACCCGGAACGATGAAAGCCGTTACGGCCGTTCTCGTTGCGATAACTTTTCTAATCGGACTTTATCTCGTGTTCACGGGCGGCGGAATATTCATTTTCGGAATAGGCGTCATTTCGCTTTTCTTCGCATACGCTTACACCGGCGGTCCTTATCCGCTCGCTTACAAAGGATTGAGCGATATTTTCGTGCTGGTTTTCTTCGGCATCATCGCCGTTTCGGGAACGTACTTCCTGCAGGCGCAGCGGCTTATACCCGAAGTGCTCATCGCTTCGCTCGCGCCCGGATTTCTTTCGATGAATATTCTCGGAGTGAATAACATCCGCGATATAATCACCGATAAGAAAGCAGGAAAGATTACGCTTGCTGTGCGTATCGGCGAAAGACCCGCGAAGATAATGTACGTCGTGATTAATCTTCTCGCGTTCATCGTTCCCGTTATACTTTATTTTTCTCTTGAGAACAGGTATTTCCTCATGCCGCTTCTCGTGTTCCCAATCTCGCTTATTATCTGTTTAAATCTTTTCAAGAGCACAGGCGCGAAACTCAACAAGATACTCGCGCAGACAGGGCTGCTTCTCATACTTTACGGAATAGCAAACTCGATATCATTCATAATAAAATAGACCCCTGAACATTGCCGCAGAACTACGTTAAAAATATCTCGATTATATTTTCTATTTCCATAATGGCTATTCTGGGAATAGTCTCTGTTACGCCGTCTCTGCCGTATATCGCGGCCGACCTGAACGTCACCGCTGACCGCATCGGGCTTGTGGTTTCGCTATTCGCGCTGCCCGGAATTTTCTTCACGCCTGTTTACGGCGTGCTCGCTGACAAGTACGGAAGGAAAAAAGTCCTTATTCCGTCTCTGATTGTTTTCGGCGTGTTCGGCACCGCGGGATTCTTTGTAAGGGATTTTAATCTGCTTCTGCTCTTCCGTTTCATCTCCGGAATGGGCGCGGCGTCGCTCGGCGCGCTTAACGTTGCACTCATCGGCGATTTGTTCCCCGGCGAAGCGAGAGGGAAAGTAGTCGGCTACAATAACAGCGCGCTTAACTTCGGAACGACAATCGTTCCCATCGCGGGCGGTATGCTGGCAAAGATTCACTGGAATTATGTTTTCCTCCTGCCCGTTCTGGCAATAGCCTTGGCGGGGTTTATACTTTTTTCGTTCAGGGAGCCGTCCGGCAGCGGAGTGAAGCCTGTTTCTTACTTTAAGGAGTTCTTAAAAGCCGTTAGGGATTATAAAATACTGATAGTATTCCTTGTTAATGTTCTCGTGTACATAATTCATTTCGGTTCTGTGTGGACATACATTCCTTTTCTTATAGAAAAGAAATTCCTGTCGTCTTCTGTCGTTAACGGTTTTGTTCTCGCGGGCCTGTCGCTGACGGCTTCGTTCGTTTCGGTTTTCTTCGGACGCCTGACCAGGAACATGAGCCAGGGAAGGATATTCGTGTACTCTTTTGTACTGACTTCGTCTGCATTGCTCGCGGTTACTTTCATAAACGAATGGCACCTTCTTTATCTGCCGATGATAATATACGGCGCGGGTTTCGGAATGATTCTTCCGAACATACAGACGCTCGTAATAACTCTGGCGCCTGAAAACCAGCGGGGCGCGCTCGTTTCGATTAACAGGACCGTCTCGCTTCTCGGACAGTTTCTAGGACCCGTTATTTCGGGATTCATACTTTATCTTTCAGGAACAGGAATTTCATCAATTTATACGTTGTTCTACTTTTACTCCGTTATAGGCGTCCTTGCGCTCGGAGTTTCTCAAATTACATTTTTAAAAAGGAAAATTTAAGGAATGAGGGTAAAAATACTTGTTTTGTTTTTGCTGTTGTCGTCTGTTTCGTTCGCTCAGGGCGTTCTTAACGGCACTGTCAACGATGCTTACAGCGGAAAAGAACTTTCAGGGATCAGTTTCGAACTGAAAAACACTTCTTATAAAACGATATCGGATTCGAGAGGAAAGTTTGTTTTTGACAAAGTTCCTTCCGGAAATTATACTCTGGTTTATGTGGCGGTTACAGATCTTAATTACGAACCGTATGAAACGCAAGTGAGCGTAGAAAACGGAAAGGAAAGGATAGTCGATGTAAACCTGACTCCGAAGACTTATAAGCTCGACGATATATACGTATTCGGCGCAACCAAGACGTATGAGAAAGTTACTGAATCGCCGTCTGCTGTTCACGTGCTTTACCGCGATAAGATAAGTTCGCTTTCGCGCGGCAATCAGATTGCAGGCGCTCTGACAGGGCTTTCAGGCGTTGATGTCCTGCGCAACGGTTCAACAGACTACATAGTTAATACAAGAGGATTCAACGCCGGTCTGAACCGCAGGCTGCTCGTGCTTCAAGACGGCCGCGACGTGGCGATGCCGCTTCTCGGTGCGATTGAATGGAATTCTTTCGCGTATCCGCTCGACGAGTTTTCGAAGGTGGAGTTCGTGAAGGGCCCGTCGGCTTCGCTTTACGGCGCGAACGCGTTCAACGGAGTTCTTAACCTTACTTCGTTCTCTCCCAGAGAAGTGCCGGGCACGAAAATATCCCTGCTCGGCGGCGATTTCAAGACCCTGCGCGCCGATGTGCGAAACGCAGGACTTATTACAAACAAGCTTTCTTATAAAATTACTCTCGGACGCTCGCAGTCTTACAACCTCGCTCACAGACGCGATTCTGCGAAGTACCTCGAATATCCCGGACTGCTCGTAGAAGCAAGGCCGATTAAAGACGACGAGAGAACTACTTATTCGAATTACGGCACGCTCCGTTTCGATTATGACATAAACAACAAGAACACCGTTAACCTCGAAGGCGGCTACGCCAATAACACGAATGAAGCGTTCGTGTTCGGACTCGGCAGGACATTCGTCAAGAACACCGAACGGCCGTACCTTCAGGCGCAGTTCAAATCGGACAACGTGTATTTCCATGCGCATTATATGAAACGCCATACGCTCGATACGATGTGGCTTCTTCTTCCGAGAAACGGCAACAAGCTCGGCTCGCCGCTTCTCGATAACAGCGACGACATACTTCTCGACGCTCAGTACAACAGGTATTTAGGCAGCTCGGAAAACTCGCAGGTGATATTCGGCCTTTCGCAGCAGTTCCAGAACATAAGGACCAGCGGTACGTCCATACCCAACGACGTCAACGCGAATTATACAGGCGTTTACGGACAGTTCAGTCACAAGTTCAGCGATCTGGTTAAATTTGTCGGCACAGCCCGTTTCGACCGCACGAATATTCACGAAGCGCAGTTCTCGCCCCGCGCGGCATTTGTTATTGCTCCCGCGAAGGAGCATCAGTTCAGAATTTCTGTCAGCCGCTCTTTCCAGAGGCCGAACTATTCGGACCTGTTCAGGGTGACTCCCGACGCTCCCGCTTTCGCGACTGCGCCCGGTCCGCCTAAACCGGCTCTCTTAGGAATAAATAAAATTGTCGCCGACTCGATAAAGGTACTAGGAGGATATTCTTCTTCCCCTGACATTAATCTTAACCTCGACGGAACGCGCGCTTATGCCGTGGGGAATTCAGGATTAAGCGTTGAAAAGAATCTCGGTTTCGAATTCGGATACAACGGGAATTTTAACAACAAGCTGTTCGTGAACGTCGACCTGTATTACAACGTGCTGAACGATTTCATAACTAACTTCCTGCCCGCGGTAAACAAGAACTTCGTCTCCTGGCAGGCGAATCTTCCCGATTCGCTCGCGAGATGGAACAGTCTTGCGACGTCGATTGTGTACAGCCAGCTCTCGGCCCGCGACAGGCAGAGACTTTCTTATTATAACGGGCTTCCGTCTTTCGTCGTATCGAACACGAACATCGGTACGGTTAAGCAGTACGGCCTGGACCTGACGTTAAGCTATTATCTCAACAGGAACATTTTCCTTACAGGAAGCTATTCTAGGTACGATTATAAGATTGACAAAAATCCGGGCGATCCTGACATTCTGCCCAACACTTCACCCAATAAAGTAAGCATGTCCGCGACTTACCAGATACAGAATAAACTCGACGCGACTCTGTCGTTCATTTATTCAGACAGGTTCGACTGGCTTGCAGGAGCTTACACGGGCAACGTGCCTGTCTACAGGGTGTTCAACTTCAATGCCGGTTATTATATTCTGAAAAACCTGCAGTTAGGCGTTTATGTTTATAACATACTGAATGAACAGCACTATGAAATGTTCGGCGGCACATTCATGCCGCGCAATTTCTGCGTGAAAACGTCGTTAACGTTCTAATACAATTTGTGGCGTCAGGTGTTATCACCTGACGCGCCGCCGTAAGACGGCTCTAATTAATTACGATTATCAAGCCCCGTAGGGGCGACACCTGATACAAATAATGATTGTACATTGAAGACTGACGATTGAAGACTGATACGTTTATTTGCATTGTAAATCTTTTCCGATTAAGTTAATTTCCGGAAAATTAAACACTAGATGGCTAAAGGATACAACGTTCTTTTTGTTACCAGTGAGGTTTTTCCATACTCAAAAACAGGCGGTCTCGCCGATATCTCAAATTCTCTGCCTCAAGCGATGAATTCCCTCGGCAATGAGGTCAGGATAATTACGCCGAAATACGGACCGCTCGATGAAAGACGCCTTCAGATTCATGAAATAAAACGTCTCAAAGACCTTAATGTTGACCTTCTCGGCAAGAGTTACAAGTTCAGCATTAAGTCCTCGTTCATACACGGTAAAAACACAAAAGCTCAGATGTATCTTCTTGAAAATAACGACTTTTTCAAGAACAAAGGCATCTATGAAAACAGCCGCACAAAGAAAGATTTCGATAATAACGACGACAGGTTCCTGTTTTTCTGCAAGACTGTCATTGAAATCCTCGAGGTCCTTCAGTGGAAACCCGACGTCATTCACTGCAACGACTGGCAGACGGCTCTCATTCCGGCTCTTCTGAAAACCGTTTACAAGGACAACCAGCATACCAAAGGAATTAAGACCGTTCTTACAGTCCATAACCTCGGCTACCAGGGAGATTTCCCGCTGTCGACATTCGCAAAAACGGGAATGCCCGAAAAAGTTCTTACGGAAGTCGGATTCGCGAAAGGCAGGTTCAATTATCTCCGCGCGGGACTTCACTATGCCGACAAGATAACGACGGTTTCCGAAAATTATGCGGAAGAGATCAGGACGAAGAAAGAATATTCGTTCGGAATGGAAGACATACTCAACAAGAGAAAGAAAGACCTTACCGGAATCCTCAACGGGATAGACCGCAACGTCTGGAATCCCAATACCGACAAGGTTATAACATACAGATACACTTCGCAGGAAATCCCCCTTAAATGGGAAAACAAGCGCGAGCTTCTGAAGAAGTTCAACTTCGAAATGAAAGAAGGCGTGCCTCTTATCGGAATAATTACAAGGCTCGTCGAATCGAAAGGATTCGAGCTTATTAAGAAAATCCTTCCCGACCTGATGAAGGAAGATGTTCAGCTCGTCGTTCTCGGAACGGGCGAGGAAGAATATCAGAAATTCCTCCTTCAGGCAAAGAAGAAATATCCCGGCAAGCTCGGTGTCGTGATAGAATTCAACGAAGACCTCGCGCACCATATTCAGGCGGGCTGCGATATGATTCTCACTCCGTCGAAGTACGAACCCTGCGGACTCACGCACCTTTACAGCCTCACCTACGGAACCGTCCCGATTGCAAGAAATACGGGCGGTCTGGCGGATACTATTACGGATTACAAGAAATCTGACGGTAACGGTTTCCTGTTCAACAAGTTTGACGGAAAAGAATTCCTGTCGGCAATTAAAACCGCTGTGCAGTTGTACAAGAAGAACCGCCAGAAGTGGAATCAGTTAATACGCAGCGGCATGGGACTCGATTTCTCGTGGAAAGTTTCCGCGGCGAAGTACATGTCGATGTACAAATCACTGATATCGTCAAAGTAATTTTTTCGCGATGGCAAAGGCGGTATTTCTCGACAGGGACGGCACGATTAACCGTGACGTTGGTTACCTTTCAAGAAAAGAAGACATCGAAATCATACCGGGCGCTATAGACGCTCTGCGTACTTTCAAGAAACTCGGATTCCTCAATATTGTCATAACGAACCAGTCGGGCATCGCCCGAGGATTCTACACGGAAAAAGAACTCGAGGAAATTCACGAAGAATTCCTGCGGATACTCAACAAAGAAGAAAAACTCATCGACGATATTTTCTATTCGCCTTACCACGCTGAAGGCTCAGTCGAAGAGTTCGCTAAAGAGCACGAAACACGCAAGCCCGGCACCGGAATGATTGACCTCGCCGTGAAAAAATACGGCATCGACATCACGCGGTCCGTCCTCATCGGCGATTCTCTTGTCGACATGCAGTGCGCCGTCAATGCCGGCCTCAAAAAAATCCTCGTTTTAACCGGTTACGGCGAAATAACAAAGAAAAAATGCGCGGATGAAAACATACCCCTTGAACGCATCGCCGACAATCTTTTAGTCGCCTCTGAACTTATAGCAAAAACCTTATAATTAGGCATCTTTTCACCTTTTTAATGACAATTCAGGCTAAAAAAGTCTCTATAAATTTAAGATAGTTTATGTTATCTTAATTATTAATATTTTCGATAAAATAAACGAAATTCAAACAATATTGAGAAAAAATCTGAAATTTTATATCAGGGCAATCGTGCTTGTTCTCGCCGTTTCCGGACTCTTTATTCTGCAATCCTGCGAAAACAATCCGAATGACCTCGGACTTGAATTTATTCTTTCCGATACTCTCGGAACGAAAGTTCTGGATTCCAATAAGGATACCCTGCAGATAACTTATAACAGCTTCAGGAAATACGTAAATACCAGCACTATCGGGAATTTCTTCATCGGGAAATCCGGCAATTATGAATCCAAAACACTCTTCAGGTTCAAAAACCTTTCCGAAAGCTATCAGGGCGCTACCGTTTTATCCGCTAAAATGGTTATACATTACAACAAATACGCGTTTACCGATTCTCTCGGAACCGTTTCTTTCAATATGTATCCGCTGAATACTAACTATAACTTTTCAACCGTGACGCAGGATACGTTCTCCGTTTCAAGCGTCGGTACGACGCTCATCGGCTCTTACACGGGAGCTCCGACGGATACAAGCGGCATTTCAATAACACTCGATCCGACTACAGTGAAAAACTGGCTCGAGTATTCCGCCGATACAAACTATGCCTCGAAAAACTACGGCATGGCGATGATCCCGAATGCCGGCTCGACGACGATAAAGGCTTTCGCGAAGACCACATCCGGCTTGGTTCCGAAACTCGTTATTGTCGTGAATAAAAACAATACGACTGATACCCTTATTTATCAGGATGCGGGTTACATGGAAGCCGTTACTTTTACGGACGCTCCTTCCTCCTCTGTTTTTATGAACGACAGAATAGTGATTCAGGACGGGATATTATACACGGCCTTACTCAATTTTGATATTTCCAAACTCCCCGGCAGGGTGACCATCAACGAAGCCTATGTCAGGCTGAAACTTGACAAGGCAAATTCGTATACTTATCTGACGAATCCGAACCTCTATTTCCTTCTGGTGTCCGACTCAGCCGCGAAGACTTACACGGGCGACCCCCGTTATTTCATTCAGGATGATTCGGTCACATACTCGATCAGGGTTAATAACATTTTCCAGGCATGGAATTACGGAACGACGACTAACCTCGGACTTATGCTGCGCGATCTCGGTGACATAGTGAACCTCGATAAATACGTTTTTTACGGACCTTCGGTACAGGATACTTCCAAGCGTCCCAAACTTGTAATCAGGTATACGCCGAGGGGATAACATCATGAAAAAATTAATCATAACAATATTTGCTTTCTTCCTGTTTGCGAACATAACATTTGCGCAGGAGGAATTTTCTCTCGGCTCGCCTTATTCGGCTTTCGGCATCGGAGAACTAAGGTTTTCTTCGAGCATCAGAACGGATCAGATGGGCGTTCAGGGAATTTCGCTTTTCGGCAACTATGTCAACAGCCTTAATCCTGCCGCGAATACATACCTTAAGAACACTTATGTATCTCTCGGCATGAAACTGCTTCTGCTGAAATCGGAAAACGCTCTTTCAAAGGTCAGCATTTCCAACGCGAACGTTACAGGGTTTAATTTCGGAGTTCCGATGTGGGACAAGCACGGGCTTACGCTGATCATGGGCTTCAACCCTTATTCTCTTATGCAGTATAAGTTTTCCGGAAACGTCAACGACCCCGAAGCGCCTTATGTGGCGACGTTCGCCGGCACGGGCGGTCTCTCACGGCTTAACTTCGGCCTTGCCGGAAGACCTCTCGATTTCATCAGTCTGGGATTTGAATACGATTATGCTTTCGGCAACATTAAAGACCTGACCGTTTTCAATTTCAACAATGAGGCCAATACGAACACATACATCAGGAGCGAGAACGACCTGAAAGGTTATTTTGTTAAAGGCGGTGCGGTCCTCGATCTCGGCGCGTTGATAAAGAAAAGCAGTGTTTTTGAAAACCTCACGCTTGGTTTCTTCTATCAGAACAAGTTCAACCTGAAATCAACAATAGACAAGATTTACCAGACGAGCCTTACAAACAGCGATACGGCAAACGTTTACCATGGTGAATGGAATATACCAGAAATGTACGGCTTCGGAATATCCAAACAGTTCGGAAGACAGCTCGTTGTTTCTTCCGATGTATCGATGCAGAAATGGAGCGCGTTCAACCCCGCAAACCTTATACCCGTCGAGTACACAGACAATTTCAGGTACGGCGCTGGATTCGAAATTCTTCCTGCTCCGAAAAAAGACAGAACCTGGTTTGAAAGCCTGACATACAGGGCAGGATTCTCCTACGATAAATCGTATTACAAGGTTAACGGCGAGAACATAAACCACTATTCCGTAAGCCTCGGCGTCGGAATTCCCATTAACAACGAGAACGGCATCGATATCGGACTCGAAATGGGTACGAGAGGCAAGAAGGACGCGGGATTCATCAAGGACAATTACATAAGGGTCAACCTCGGACTTAACTTCGGCGAGTTCTGGTTCATCAGGCCGAACGACGAAGACAGATAAAAAATATACATTATGAAGATAGCGATTGGTTCAGATCACAGAGGTTTTCTTCTGAAAGAAGAACTCAAAAAATATTTTGCGGGCAAAAGAATTGAATTCGGTGATTTCGGAACGGATTCAACCGACAGCGTGGACTATCCCGACTTTGCAAAGAAGGTCGGCGACGCCGTTACGGGCGGGGAATACCGCTTTGGCGTTCTTATCTGCGGAAGCGGCATAGGCGTATCGATGGCTGCAAACAAGCACAAAGGAATAAGAGCGGTTAACGCGACAAACAACAATATGGCGGAGATGGCGAGGAAGCATAACGACGCCAACGTTATCTGCTTCGGCTCGGATTTCATCGACATACAGCACGCGGAAAGGTTCTTCGAGATTTTCATCAGCACGGAGTTTGAAGGCGGCGAGAGACACGAACGCCGCATAAAGAAAATGGACAATAATTAAATATAATTTTTATGGATTACCTGAAAAATACAGACGCGGAAGTTTTTAACGCAATTTCAAACGAGACCAGAAGACAGGCTAAGAAACTTGAAATGATTGCTTCCGAAAATTTTGTATCGATGAGCGTTATAGAAGCTCTCGGTTCGACGCTTACAAATAAATACGCCGAAGGATATCCCGGCAAGCGCTACTACGGCGGATGCGAATTCGTCGACGTGGCGGAAGACCTCGCGCGCGACCGCGCGAAGAAACTTTTCGGCGCGGAATACGCCAACGTTCAGCCCCACTCGGGCAGCACGGCGAACATGGCGGTTTACTTTTCGTTCCTTAATCCCGGCGATAAGGTGATGGGAATGGACCTTTCGCACGGCGGACACCTTACGCACGGTTCGCCCGTTAACTTCTCGGGACAGCTGTATAATTTCGTCGCGTACGGAATAAACCCCGAAACGGAAGTACTCGACTACGATATGATAGCCGACAGGGTCGTCGCTGAAAAACCGAAAATGATTACAGTAGGCGCCAGCGCTTACTCGAGAAATATAGATTATAAGAAATTCAGGGAAATAGCCGACAAGGTCGGCGCGTTCCTTTTCGCAGATATCGCGCATCCCGCGGGACTCATCGCGAAGAAACTTCTTAACGACCCGGTTCCGTACTGTCATGTTGTCGCGACGACGACGCACAAGACTTTACGCGGACCGAGAGGCGGACTTATTCTTATCGGCAAGGATTACGAGAATCCGTTCGGCAAGGTCGCTCCGAAATCAGGAAGAAAGAAAATGATGTCGGAACTCATAGATTCGATGGTTATCCCGGGAATTCAGGGCGGACCTCTGATGCATGTGATTGCCGCGAAGGCGGTAGGCTTCAACGAAGCGCTTCAGCCCGAATTCGAAGAATACGCGAAGCAGATTATCAAGAACGCGAAAGCCCTTGCCGCGAAACTCGTTTCGCTTGATTTCAAAATTATTTCAGGCGGTACTGACAACCACCTGATGCTCGTCGATCTTAGAAACAAGAACATCACCGGCAAGGCGGCGCAGGAAGCTCTCGACGAAGTCGGAATCACCTGCAATAAGAACGCTGTGCCGTTCGACGACAAGAGCCCGCTCATTACAAGCGGCATCCGTCTCGGAACACCCGCCCTCACTACGAGAGGCATGAAGGAAGCCGAAATGGAACTGATTGCGGAACTTATCAACAAGGTTGTTTCCGCTCCGCAGGATGAAAAAACTAAAAATGAAGTAAGAAGCGCGGTCGACGAAATAACGGCGCGTTTCCCGCTGTATGGAATCAGATAATGAAATGGGGTTCCTCGACCATCTCGAGGAACTTAGATGGAGAATTATAAAGGCTCTTATAGGAGTTGTTTTAGGCGGCGTGCTGGTGGGCGTGTTCATCGACTGGATAATGAACAACATTATCTTTGCGCCTGCGGCAAATTCGCAGCCTCCACTCTCTATCATTAACCTGAGACCTTACGGCCAGTTCATTATATACATGGAAGTGATACTTATAGGGGGCGCGGTTGTTAGCGTCCCCAATATAATTTATCAGATATGGAAGTTCGTTGAGCCCGCGCTCAAGGAGAACGAGAAAAGATACGTGACGGGAGTCGTGATTTTCACGTCAGTATGTTTCATAACGGGAGTCGTGTTCTCGTATTTTCTTCTTCTTCCCGCGGCTCTGGGATTCTTCGCGAATTTCGGCTCGACGATAATCGAGAACAAGATATCGGCGGACGAGTACATGAGTTTCGTGCTCTCGCTGGTTCTCGCGTCGGGGCTGGTTTTCGAACTTCCGATGCTTTCGTTCTTTCTTTCGAAGATAGGGCTTCTTAAGCCGTCTTTCATGAGGAAGTACAGGAAACATGCAATCGTTGTTATTCTGCTCATAGCGGGCATTGTAACTCCGGGGCCTGACATAACAAGCCAGGTGATGCTCGGAATCCCGCTTCTCGGTCTGTATGAACTTAGTATTTTAATTTGTAAATATTCGCAAAAGAAAACGTCGTGAATCTCAATAAAATATCAAAACCGATAAAGAATGAAATCGAGGAGTTTCAGAAGATCTTCGCGGGCACGCTGAAGTCCAACGTCGCTCTCGTCGACCTGATCACAAAATATGTTCTGAAACAAAAGGGAAAGAAGATACGCCCGATACTCGTTCTGCTTTCGGCAAAACTCTGCGGAAAGATATCATCAAGAAGTTTCGTAGCCGCAACGCTTGTGGAACTGCTTCATACCGCAACGCTCATTCACGACGACGTCGTCGACGAAGCGAAAATGAGGCGCGGCCTGCCGTCAATAAATGCGGTCTGGAAAAACAAGGCAGCGGTCCTGATAGGGGATTTCTTCCTTTCGAAAGGACTCCTCGTTTCTCTCGACAACGATGAATTTGAATTCCTGAAAACAACTTCCGAAGCTGTCAGGAGAATGTCGGAAGGCGAACTCCTGCAGATCCAGAAGGCGAGAAACTTCGACGCGACCGAAGAAACATACTTCAGGGTTATTTCGGACAAGACAGCTTCTCTCATAAAGACGTGCTGCAAACTCGGCGCGTTGAGTTCGACTAACGACAAGGTGAAAATCGAAAAGATGTCGGCGTTCGGCGAGAACATCGGAATAGCGTTCCAGCTGCGCGACGACCTGCTCGATTATACGGGAAGGAAGAAACTTCTCGGCAAGGCGACTGGCAACGACCTGAAAGAAAAGAAATTCACGCTTCCTCTTCTCGTGGCGCTTAGGAACGCGCCCGCTAAGAAGTCGAAGGAAATAATGAAACTCATCAAGAGCGACTCATCTAAAAAATTCGATACGGTGTACTATTTCGTCGAGGAATTCGGCGGAATAAACTACACTATCGACAAGATATCACACTATGCGAACCTTGCTCTCGATTCTCTCTCGCACTTCGCCGACAGCGAACCGAAGGAATCACTTATGGAGCTCGTCTCCTTCGTAACAACAAGAGAGTACTAAAGTTTTTGTCCCCCTTTGGAGGGGGTGCGGCTTCAGCCGCGGGGGAGGGCTGGTTCACAGGAACAGTCTTGCAAAAATAAAAAATACCCGCTAAGCAGGGATTCAAAAATTACTAATTACTAATTATTAATTACTAATTGTCAGAGGTTTGTCAGTTCTCCAATCCTCAACAGAATCAATATCGCTATCGCAAGTATTATCCTGTACACGATGAACAGCATGTTCGTTCTTGTCTTAAGATAGTTTATCAGGAATGCAATGGCCATGTAACCCACAACTCCGGATACGACCGTTGCGACTATCAGACTCAAGGTATTCTCGTTAAGGAGCGCCTGTCTCTCGCTGTATAATTCGTAAACACCGCTGAGGAATACTGCTGGAAGACTCAACAGGAATGAATATCTGGCCGCTGTATCTCTCTTCAGTCCGCAGAACAAACCGGCGGTTATAGTAACGCCGCTGCGCGAACTTCCGGGAATAAGCGCGACCGCCTGCGCAAATCCGATTATTATGCCGTCCATGAACGTTATCTGATCGAATTCCTTTTTTCTTGACGCGACTTTTTCAGCGATGTAAAGGACGATAGCCAGTCCGATAAGCGATGCGGCTATTACGTACAGGCCTCTGAAATTCCCTTCTATGTGTTTCTTAAGCAGCAGTCCGAAAACAGAAATCGGAATCGTGCCTATGATTATGAGAATTGATATTCTCGCGTAGGGATCGGAGAAATCGCGTTTCTTAAGCGCTCCGAAGAACCCGTTGATTAAATCGAATATATCTTTTCTGAAGTAAATCAGCGTGGATATAAGCGTTCCTATCTGTATTACCGCCGTGAACGCCGCTCCCGGGTCGCCCCAGTGAAGAAGCGCCGGAACGATGCGTATATGCGCCGTGCTGCTGATGGGTATGAACTCTGTCAGACCCTGGATGATGCCGTATACAATTGCTTCGATTATTTTCTGCATATTAAAATATAAAAATTTCCACGCCAATCCTCAGACCCGCCGAAAAGCCGCTCAGGTCTGCTTTCCCGCCCGCTTTGTTCTGAATCTCGTTGCCGTTTGAATCCTTCAGCCCGGAATCGAATATCTGCATAAGGTATCCGTTGATGTAACCAGCCACACTTTTTCCGATCTGAATGTCGAAAATTCCTTCCGCTTTGATCCCGAAACCGGAAGATGTATATTTTGTCTCGAGACTGCTGAACCTTTGCGTCACCGATGAGAATTCCGGACCCGCGCATGCGCCGAGTTTCAGAAAAGCATACTCCATAGGAAAAATATAATTCGCGCCGGCGAATATTCTATGCCCCGTCACGTTGAATCCGTAATCGGGATAGAGCTGGACGTCGTTGCTCTTTATGAAGTACGAGTAATCGGCTTTGAGCGAGAAATTCCTGTGCACCTGCCTTTCAGCCGTTCCGAAGAAAGTGAACCCCGAACGGAATTCCGAAAGCTTGTCGGCGTCGTTAAGAAAATTGTAATTCGGAAGTTCGTATCCTATGTATGTGTCGAACGAACTCGTCTTGCCGTAATCGACTCCCATTCCGAAGGCAAAAGAAGTGTAATAGCGCTTCGAGTTCTGTTCGCCGAATGATAAAAGTTTTTTATCCTGCGCGAAAGAAGACGCCGCGGATATAAAAATTACCGCGGCGATTACCGCGGTAATGTATAAATTTTTTAACGTTTTTTTCAAATTTGTTTTATGCGTCAATGTTTGCGTATTTCGCGTTGTCCTCGATGAACTTCCTTCTCGGCTCGACTTCCTCGCCCATGAGGATCTTGAACAGCTTGTCGGCCGCCAGAGCGTTCTCGTTCGTCACCTGCAATATAGTCCTTGTTTCCGGATTCATGGTCGTTGCCCATAACTGCTCCGGATTCATTTCACCGAGACCTTTGAACCTTGATATCGCGACTCTCGAACCGCCTTCGCTCCCGCCCGACGTTTCGCTGCTTTCGTGAACAATTGCTTTTCTGTCAACCTTGAGAGATTTAAGCTTGTCTGAAAGATCGTCGTCGTCGAATGCGTACAGTTCCGTCTTTCCCTTCTTTATCTTGTAAAGCGGGGGCTGGGCTATGTAAAGCCTTCCGGTATCGATAATCGGTTTCATGTGTCTGTAGAAGAACGTAAGCAGGAGCGTTCTTATGTGAGAGCCGTCGACGTCGGCGTCGCACATCACGATTATCTTATCGTACCTTGCTTTCGTAATGTCAAAATCGTCCGTGTCCCCGAGACCGGTGCCGATAGCCGTCACCATAGTTCTTATTTCGTCGTTCTCGTATATCTTGTTCCTTCTTGCCTTCTCAACGTTAAGGATTTTACCTTTAAGCGGAAGAATGGCCTGGAACCTTCTGTCGCGTCCCTGCTTCGCGGAACCGCCCGCCGAATCACCCTCGACGAGATAGAGTTCGCACATAGACGGGTCCGAAATAGAGCAGTCTGCGAGTTTTCCCGGAAGTCCGGAAATTTCGAGCGCGTTCTTTCGTCTCGCGAGTTCGCGCGCATGTCTTGCAGCTTCGCGTGCTTCCGCCGCGCGCACGCATTTTTCGATTATGCGTTTCGCGACCGAAGGGTTTTCTTCGAGAAACTCGTTAAGCTGTTCGCCCGTGATCGACTGCACTATGCCTTTGACTTCGCTGTTTCCCAGTTTCGTCTTTGTCTGCCCTTCGAACTGCGGCTCGGGCACTTTCGTGCTGACTACGCACGTAAGACCTTCCCTGAAATCGTCGCCCGTAAGGTTTAATTTCTCGCTCTTTATGATTCCGTTCTTTAATCCGTAATTGTTAAGGGTTCTCGTTAAAGCAGCCTTGAATCCTTCAAGATGCGTGCCGCCTTCTATAGTATTGATGTTGTTTACGAAGGTTAGTATGTCGTCGCTGTATGAATCGTTGTACTGGAACGCAATCTCGACCTGAATATTTTCTTTCTCGCCGGATATGTAAATGGGCTTTGAAGAAAGTACTTTTTCTCCTTCGTCAAGATACTTTACGAAATCTATAAGACCGCCCTTGAACCTGAACTCCTGCGATTTCCCGCTTCTCTCGTCCTTTATTACTATCTGAAGGTCCTTGTTGAGATACGCAAGCTCGCGGAGTCTGTCTTCGAGCGTTTCGTACTTGAATGTTCTGTTCTTGAATATCTCGCCGTCGGGCATGAAAGTCGTCCTTGTTCCTGTCTTCTGCTTGACCTTTCCTGTCTCCTTTACGGGCTTATCGGGCACGCCTTTTTTGTATTTCTGGTAGAATATTTTTCCGTCCCTGTAAACTTCGACTTCGAGGAATTCGCTAAGCGCGTTCACGACCGAAACGCCGACGCCGTGCAGACCGCCCGATACCTTGTAAGTATCGCGGTTAAATTTACCGCCTGCGTTTAACTGCGTCATAACGACCTGGAGCGTGGAAACTTTTTCAGTCGGATGCGGACCCGTGGGTATTCCTCTTCCGTTGTCCTCAACGGTTATTGAGCCGTCCTTGTTTATGCTTAGTATTATCTTGTCGCAGAATCCTGCCAGCGCTTCGTCAATTGAGTTGTCGACAACTTCGTAAACGAGGTGATGAAGCCCGCGCGACGAAACGTCGCCGATGTACATCGCCGGTCTCTTGCGTACGTGTTCAAGCCCTTTCAGAACCTGTATGTCTTTTTCAGTGTATGAATGTTCACCGTTGGTTTTGTTGTTCTTTGCCATTTTTGTTTTTACAAATTATACAAATACTATGTCTTTAATCGTCTTTCTGTTTTTAAGAGTCTGAAGATGCCCGTTAAGCTTCTTCAGTATTTCCTCTTTTCTCGCTGCGAGTTCCTGGCGCCATACGGCGTTCTCTACCCTGACCATCAGCTTGTTCTTTTTGATTCCGGAAGGAACCGCGAACTTTGAAATTGTGGCTCCGACGCATTCGTTCCAAACCTCTGAAATCCGTATCTCGTTCATCTTATCCTCTATTCCCAGAATCTCCCTGAACGAATCTATCTCGTCTTCCATGCAGGACATTCTGTTGGAGCGTTTCCTTGTGTCAATTCTCTTATTCAACTTTTCCGTTTACTATTTTGAAAAGCGAAATTTCTTCTTTGCCGTAAAAACCTTTCAGATCTTTCAGATAATTCCTGTCCGTAGTGGTCAGAAAAATCTGTCCGTAATCTTTCAGGTGCGAAACAATCTTCGACACTCTTGTCGGGTCCAGCTCCGACAGCAGGTCGTCAAGAAGCAGTATGGGCCTGTTTCCCAGCGAATCCTTCAGGAAATGATATTCCGCAAGTTTCAGGGCGATCACGAATGTCTTGTGCTCTCCCTGCGAAGCGAAATTCTTTATGTCGAATTCGAACTGCTTTCCGTTTCCCGCTTTCTTCAGGCGGAATATATAATCGTCCCTGTGAGGGCCGACAACGCTCAGGCCTCTCGCAGTTTCCTCCGCCGTTTTTTCAGTGATCTTTGTCTCCAGAAATTTTGAAATTTCTTCCGGCTTTAGATCCCTGCCGCCGTTGTAATCGGCGGCGCTGAACGCCTCCGTGAAGTAAGCTATTCCCGGCACGTCGTCCGTGTTCGTCAGGAATTCGAAACTTTCCCTGAAGTACGGAATGAACTTATCCAGAAGAGCGAACCTGCGGAAAAGTATCTCCGAAGAGAATTCAACCAGCTTTTCGTTGAAGGAGTTCAGAAGATACCTGAAGTCCTTTCCCGACATAGTGTTTCCGTTGAGCCTGCCCTTAAGCAGCGCGTTCTTCTGCTTCAGCACTCGCGTGAAATTCTTCAGCAGGTCCAGATAGACCCTGCTCGTCTGCGCGAGTAGTATGTCAAAGAATTTTCTCCTCTCTGAAGGATTCCCGTAGGTTATGTTCAGGCTGTGAGGCGACATGAACACCGCGGGAAACCTGCCGAAAATCTCTGATGACCATCTGCTCACCTTTTCGCTGTTCAGGTGAAAAACTTTTTTTCTGGACGGCATGTCGTAGTTCAGGCGGACTTCAAAAATGTTTTCTATATCGTTTTCGTACGTGCCTGAAATATCAAAGCCTTCGGAATCGAACTTAACGCAGTCGCTTTCGGTAGAGTTCAGAAAACTTTTTCCGAACGAGATGAATGATACCGCTTCGAGAATGTTTGTCTTGCCCTCTCCGTTGTTGCCGTGAATGTAGTTGAAACTGCCGTTGAAGTCTATTTCCTGAGCCGCGTAATTCCTGAAATTATTTAGACTTATCTTTCTTAATAGCAATTCCGGCCGCTTTTATCCAACCCTTACGGGCATTATTAATTCCATGTAATCCTCTCCGGAATCCGAGCCTACCGGCAGGATTATAGACGCTTTCGAAGGCGAACTGAACGTTATCACGATGTCGTCCGTTTCAACCTGCGTAAGGCAGTCGAGCAGGTACGTGACGTTGAAGGCGATAGCGAACGTATCGGAAATCTCGTCGCCCGCGTTTGTCTTGAAATCGCAGTCAAGCGTCTCTTCGCCCTCTCCTCCTATTTCAGGGTTGTCCGACTTTATAGTGAGCTCGTTGTCCGTTATCTCGAACTTGACCCGCATTGTCACCTTGTCTGTGAAAATCGATGCCCTGCGGAGAGCGCTTAAAATTTCGTAACGGTTTATCAGAAGTTTTTTGTCGTTGTCCTTCGGTATTACGGATTCGTAATTCGGAAATGTATCGTCGATAAGCTTTGAATAAACGATGACGCCGTCGAACGTGAACTTAATCATGACGTCGTCGAACTCTATCTTCACCTTTCCGTCGGTAATCAGCTTGGGTATCAGGTCAACCGTCTTTACCGGGAGAATGAAGTTGTCGTCTTTTCCGTTCTCATGTGTATAGTCGCCGGTTATGACCTTGCTTAGTCTGAACCCGTCAGTGGCAACGAAACGCAGTTCGTTCTTCCGAAGGTCCATGAACACACCCGCCATATTGCGCCTTATCTCGTCGTTCTTTACCGAATGCTTTACCTTCTGCAGGAACCTTCTGAGCTGCGCGCCTTCCATTTCAAGTTTTGAAAGCTCTTCTCTGTCGTCGGGAAGGGGATAGTCTTCTACCGGTTCGCCGAAGAACTGGTATTTTCCGTTCTTCGAATTTATCGTTATTTTATGCTTGTCGTTGGATTCAAATTTTATTTTAATCTTGTCTGCAGATTTCTTGAACGCGTTTACCGCGTCGGCGCTGAGTTTCTTCATCGCATCTGCGAATTTATTCAGCGCTTCGGAAAGCTCTTCGTTGTTGCCGGCTTTTTCCTTCGCGTCTGCAAGCGCCTGTTCGAGAGATGCAAAAGAATCGTTAGGCATCGTTCCCTTGAAAACAAGATTACCCGGGCCGTTGTCGTACCTGGTGTTCATCGCCGCTAGGTCGGGAAGCACTGCCTCGCCAAGAAGCGTTCCGTATACATCCTGACTGAACGGTATCTTCGCAATCACGGATTCGGATTTGATTATGAGCGCTTTTAACAAATCAAGTAATTTTCTTGCGGGCACCGCAACGGCGCCGTTTTCCGTTCCTTCAACCTCAATGCCGGTTTTTATAAACGCTTCAAGGTCGGTGGAAACCATGTTCAGATTGTTTCCGTCGAGATTGAAATATATGTTTGAAAGTATGGGAAGCGTCGAATGCGACGAGCCCGGAACAACATAATTAAGTTTATTTACCGCATTGAAAAATTTATCGGCAGAAATAGAAAATTTCATACGATTTTGTTTGTTTTTTTTGATTTTATTTATTGAAAATACGCAAAATAAACGGAATTTACAATAAATTACTAATTATATTTATTCCGGAAAATCAGCCGGAAGAAGCCTGAAATGCAGCATTCCGGTCCCGGATTATGTTGTTTTTTTTGTATGAATAATGAGACACAGAAAGGGCTTTCCTGCCGGAAACATGCAGGAATAACAGTATAAATTTTGAGACATCGATCATTCCATCCTGTTCCCAAAATCTTCTTTGGGAACGACAAATTATATAATGACTGGTTCCCAAAGTCCTCTTTGGGAACCAGTAAAAAAAGTTCTTCACTTTGATTTAAAATTTTAGAATTGAAAATTGCGCTATGAGAGGTGTTCTATGAGAATCTTTATCCCTATTCCAATAAGCACAAGCCCGCCGAGCAGCTCCATCTTTTTTCCGAATTTTATTCCGAGTTTTTCACCGAGCTGAATTCCGGTTATGCTTAATAATGCCGTGACTATTCCGATTATTATTCCCGGATACCAGATTGTAACGTCGAGCATGGCGAGGGTAAATCCTACTGCCAGCGCGTCTATGCTTGTTGCCACGCTTAGTATGATAAGGCTTTTTCCCTTCGACGGATTCTGTCTTGAGGCATGATCGCTTCCGAAGCTTTCGCGGATCATTTTTATACCAATGTAAGAAAGAAGAGCGAACGCTATCCAGTGGTCGTACTGCTCTACATAAGACTGCACTGTACTTCCGAGAAACCATCCGATCACAGGCATCATGAACTGAAACAGTCCGAAGTGAAATGCAAGGCGTAGCTTTGAGCGCATGTCCCGCATGCTCGCAAGCGTGCCCGAGCCGATTGATACTGCGAATGCGTCCATCGCGAGTCCTACCGATATAATCATAATCTCCAGGAAGGACATCAGCCGCGTTTTTTATTTTTTAATGCAGTAATCATTTCTATCGCTTTGCCGATTCTTCTTGTCCTTGTTTCGGGCTTTACGGCATCTGTTACGGAGTTAACGTATTCTTTTCTGTGTGTGTAAGACATCTTTTCGAAAAATTCTTTCAGTCCCGACTTTTTGAGTTCTTTCATAAGGTCTGCCGGTACTTCCACGGTTCTCTCTTCCGTGTCCCGTTCAATCTCGACTTCAATAATTTCTCCTGCCGACTTTCCTGTTTTCGCCCTGATATCTTTTGTGAGAATCAGTACATGGTTGCAGAGCCCCATAGGCGCAAGCGAGCCGCGGTAGAGGATACCGTCGAATTTAGCTTTTACCTTCACGCGTCCTTTCGTGCCGAATAATTCTGCGGTATCGTACGGAAACAGAACATACGTCGCGTCCATGTCTCCGTTCTTAAGTATCTCGGTCCTGAATTTGATTTTTTTCATAAGGCATTACTAAAATAAACTCCAAATTCTTTTTTTAATACTCTAATATTTTTCTGCCGCAGATTTATAAAATTTAGTGTTTTTTCTGTCACAGATTCTCAAGGATTGCACGGATTAAAAAGCACTGATCCGTTTTAATTTGAGTTAATCCGTGGCGGCATACAAGATTATATTTTTTCTGCCACAGATTCTCACAGATTCCACGGATTAAAAAAGCACTGATCCGTTTTAATCTGAGTTAATCCGTGGCGGCAAACAAGATTATATTTTTTCTGCCACAGATTCTCACGGATTCCGCGGATTAAAAAAGCACTGATCCGTTTTAATCTGAGTTAATCCGTGGCGGCATAAAGAAAATTTATCCGTTTTAATCAGTGCCGAAACGCGGCGTAAAATAAAAAAGGCTGTCCGTAAAACGGACAGCCTTTCATATATCAGAAAACCTGAATCAGAAATTGACTTTTGCCATTTCAAACATCTTCGAAAATTCTCTCTTCTTCCTGTTCTTCCAGTTGCCTTTATGATAGGCATAGCCCGAAATGAGGGGCATCGCAAGCGTTGCTTCGGCGTATACCATCTGCTCGTATGTCGTGTCTACTTTTCCCCATGAACTCGCTTCCTTCAGCGTTGATCCTGAAAGCGCGCCGTCCCTTTCGTCCGCGACTGTAATCTGAATCGCATACTTGTGCATGGGCACTTCCTTTTCAAGCACGTCAGCCGCGACTACTACGTCCTGCGTAAAGTTCTTCGGAACGCCGCCGCCGACCATGTAAAGACCCGTTTCGAATGCCTTGAGCTTTATCTGTGTAAGCTCCAGGAAATCCCTTGCGGAATCGATTGAAACGTATGAATCGGGGTTGTGATACTGATGATGAACGAAACCGAATCCGGCCGAACAGTCGGAGAAAGCCGGAACAAAAATCGGAACGTCGTTTTCGTAGGCAGCCAGAACGACGGAATCCTTGTTCTTTCCGTATTTTGAAAGGTACTCGCCCATATGTCTTATGAATTCGCGCGATGAATACGGCCTGTGCTCCAGAGAGTCGCATATTTTTCCGATTGTGAAATCGCATTCGCGGAGCTCTTCCTCGTCGATGTACGTGTCGTAAATCCTGTCAATCATAAGATCGCGAAGTTCTGCGTCGTCCACGAACTGCGTTCCCATGTAATGCTTGAACCCGAGACCCTCGAAAAAATCCTGATCGACCATTATCGCGCCCGTAGAGACGATGGCATCGACCATGTTGTTTCTTACCATGTCTACGACCACGTTTTTAAGCCCGGCGGAAAACAGCGAGCCGGCAAGGCAGAGAATGACAGAACAATTTTCATCCGCCAGCATCATGTCATAATACTTTGCCGCCCTGTACAGGTTTCTTGCCTGAAAAGCCATGTTCCTGTAAGAATCCACAAGCTGTACCACGTTGTGCTTCTTGATATCTATGTGTTCGATCGTTTCCTTTAAAAAATCTTTCTTTGCAGCCATTTGTAAAATTTTATTATAGTTTTTTTAAATTTATTTATGGCGTAAAATAAATTTTTAAAAGGACAGAAAAAACACATTTCAATCTTTATTCTTCCTTAATGCAGGCTTTTTCAACGCGTATGTTAATATTAAACATTTAATAATTGAATATTTTTACATAAATTAATGTTATTAGGGGAAAACCGTGATAAAAACAACACGAATATTATGGAGGCAAATGTTTTCAGGGAATTTTTCGGAGGGATTATTGACTATGCGGGTATGTTCCCTCCCGCTGAACTGACACTCTCGAAGGCATTCAGAAACTATATCGGTTACCTGGAATCGGAAGACAAATGGATGATGTCTAAGTTCGTTTGTTCCGTGAAATCCTTCCTTGAAATCTTCGGAAAAAACAGTGAATCAGGAAAACTCGTACATAATTACCACGGAAGCAGATGGATTGATTTCTCTTTGCTCTCTTCGGGCGGCAACACCCCGAAGGATTTTAAAAACAGTCTTGAAAAAGAATGCCGGGAAATAAAGAAAATAATCGAAGAGCATACTGAAAAAATTTCTGTCGACGCATTCGAGGTTAAAATCCAGCCCGATCTCGTCGGCTCTTTCGGCAACCATGCTCTTAAGAAACTTCTCGGCGAGACCGACGATATTATAAACAGCAACGGCCTGACAGGAATCCGGGTGTATATCGAGCCGCCTGTCGGCGACAAATACAAAACCATATTTTCAAAGTCGGCCGAAGCCGCGGCCGAATCCTGTCACCACGGAGGACGGGTTGGTTTTAAGCTGAGAACCGGAGGCGTTACAGCGGATGCTTTTCCGACCATAGAACAGGTGGCATACGCGCTCAACGTTTGCTTCGAGAACAGGATTCAGTTCAAGGCGACTGCAGGGCTTCACCATCCGGTCCGTCATTACAACAGGAGCGTAAACACGAAAATGCACGGCTTCCTGAATGTTTTCGGAGCGGGAATTTTGAGGCATGCAAATACGTTATCGTTGAATGAACTTGAAGATATAATCTCCGACGAAACGAGCACGAGCTTCATTTTTTCCGACGATACTTTCTACTGGAACGATATCCCCGCGGATATAACGAAGACGGTTAAAGCCAGAGCGGAATTCGTAAAGTCTTTCGGAAGCTGCAGTTTCGACGAGCCGAGAGATGACCTGAAAAAACTCGGGCTCTGGTTCTGACTCTGTTTTAATAAATTAATTTACCCGATGAAATCATTTATAGAATACGGCAGGCACACTCATTTCCCGATGGAAAATTTTCCGTTCGGAGTTTTTTTGCATAACGGCGAACGAAGGATATGCACAGCGCTCGGCGGATACGTTATCGACCTTAAAGAGCTTGAAACGCTCGGTTACTTCAGCGATATAATCGACAAGGAAGGGAAACTGTTTTCCGGCTCTTCGCTTAACCATTTCATGTCGCGTGGCAGAGTCGTATCAAGGGAAGTAAGAAGAATTCTCCAGAACCTTTTTGACGAGAAAAACCCGAAACTCCGCGATAATCACGAGCACAGAAATAAATGCATACATCACCGCAACACCGCTAAGATGGTAATGCCCGTCGAGATAGGGGACTATACGGATTTTTATTCATCCCGCGAACACGCCTCTAACGTAGGCGAAATGTTCAGGGGAAAAGAAAACGCTCTCATGCCTAACTGGCTTCATATTCCGATTGCATACCACGGACGCTCGGGTTCTATAGTTGTCAGCGGCACAGATGTTAAAAGGCCGAAGGGACAGACTAAACCGTCGCCTGAAAATCCGCCTGTTTTCGGTCCCACAAAACAGCTCGACTTTGAACTTGAAATGGGTTTCTTCATAGGAACGGGTAACGAGCTGGGCGAAAGCATTCCTGCTGAAAACGCTGATGAACATATTTTCGGGATGGTCATAGTCAACGACTGGAGCGCCCGCGACGTGCAGGCCTGGGAATACCAGCCTCTGGGTCCCTTCCTGGCGAAAAATTTCGCGACTTCAATTTCTCCGTGGGTCGTGACTCTCGACGCCCTTGAACCATTCAGAACCGAAGGCCCGAAATTCGAAAAAGAACTTCTTCCGTATCTGCATACGAAAGGCAACCCTACTTTTGATATCAATCTTGAAGTAGGGATAAAATCCGAAAAGATGAATGATGTTTTTATCGTCTGCAAATCAAACTACAAATACCTTTACTACAACATGCGCCAGCATCTTGCGCATCATACCGTAAACGGCTGCAGCACGCGCACTGGCGATATGATGGCTTCGGGCACCATAAGCGGCCCGTCGAAGGATGCACGGGGCTCAATGCTCGAAATCACATGGCGCGGAACCGAACCGCTGAAACTTCCCTCGGGCGAAGAAAGAAAATTCATCGAAGACGGCGACACAGTGGTTATGACCGCCTACTGCGAGAATAAAGACTTCAGAATAGGGTTCGGCGAGGTCAAAGCAAAGATACTTCCGGCCGTCTGATATATTTTACAGGATTCCTTTGGAGGAACGTTATAAAAAAAATAATTGTATGTATATACAGGCAATAATTAAAAACACTAAATGGAAGAAAACAACATCGCGATTAAAGGTTTCGACAAGTTCGCGCTTGTCTTGGTTTCAGTGCTGGTCCTGTCAGTAATTGTAGGATTACTTTTCCAGTAATCCGCTTCTCCGGAGCTGCTAATGAACTCCTGTTAACCGGAACATACAGTATATTCATAAACGGGCGGAATGTCTTTGGATATTCCGCCCGTTTTATTTCAGGGAACTGTTACGCGGGATTATATGTATATACATATAACACGTTAATAAAAGGAGACTCATATGAAAAACAACAAATCAGGAAGGGTAATGTTAGGAAATATCTCATCCGTACTATTAATCGTTCTTGCCCTGACGGGCATGTTTGCCGTTCAGGGGTGTTCGGATTCATCCAATTCCGTTTCAACCCAGACCGACAATCTCGGTTTCAGCGTAAAGTTCAACGACGCAGCTTATAATAATCCTAATTCCGCAATCGTGATTACTGAAGCAAAGGCTCTTGTAAGCGAGCTCGAAATTGAAACTTCAGACAGTTCAGCCAGTCATGAAATTCATCTTTCGCCGTTTGTGATTAATTTTGATATTAACGGCGGACTCAAAGAAGTGCTTTCAGCTTACATTCCTTCGAAAA
The DNA here is from genome assembly GCA_903831845.1 of uncultured Ignavibacteriota bacterium. Lineage (GTDB taxonomy): Bacteria > Bacteroidota > Ignavibacteria > Tepidaquicellales > Tepidaquicellaceae > CAIKZJ01. Next base: position 7,404 of record CAIKZJ010000029.1, on the reverse strand, counting down.
CCTACAAGAAAATAAAATTCCAGATTCACAAGCCGGAAGATAATGAAACGCCTCCGGATCCTGAATTCAGTTCGGGCGGAAGATATTCTTTCATCATCAAAGGCACATACAACGGTAATTCATTCGTTTTCAAATCTAAGAAAACCGTCAACATAGTGCTTACAATGAACAATCAGGTCAGCATCTCATCAACAAAGCTTAACCTGACTATGATTCTCAATAAACTGCAGTGGTTCCTTGAGAACGGAAGCGAAATAGACCCACGCGACCCGTCAAAAGAGGACAAAATCGACGATAATCTGCGAAATTCGTTCAAAAATGTATTTAAAGACGACGATAAAAATGGTGTTCCTGACGATAATTAATGGCTTGAAAATAAGTCAGTTATGATATATTTTAAAGTATCATGATAACTATACTTATAATAATACTGGCTTTAGTATGCATTGTTATGACGGTAGCAGTGCTTTTACAGTCATCGAAGGGCAGCGGTCTTGTAGGACCCATAGCCGGAACAGGCGTAACAACCATGTTCGGCGCAAGGAGAACTTCCGATTTTCTTTCGAAAACGACGATAGTTCTCGCAATTACGTTTTTGCTCGGTTCACTGCTTCTGAACCTTTACATAAGTAAAGGCGGTTCGGGAACAAGCGAAAGCATTATTCAGAGAAATGCAGGTACACAGACTTACCCGAAACCGAATGTTCCTAATGAACAGCAGCAGCAACAGCCTGCCGGTGACCAGAATAACCAGGGAAATCAACAGCAACAATAAAATACTCTGAAGTGAGAGTTGAATTATAAACTAAAGTTTGGAAAACCTGTTAAAAGCATCTTGCAGTTGCAGGATGCTTTTTTCATTTGTGCTTTACTGTGTTCTATGTTATTCCAAAGCAGCCTGCGCGCGCAGGATACAACCGCCGGCACCGGAGCTTTCAGGAACATGAAAACTGTCGGAAGCCTGCTTGACGATTCGCTTAAACGGAAAGATACGATAGACGTTCCGTTTGTAATGACGAGGTCTCCTCTGAAAGCGGTTCTTTTTTCGGCTGCGCTGCCCGGCCTGGGTCAGGTCTATAACAGGTCGTACTGGAAAATTCCTGTTATATGGGCGTTCGGGGGTTACTTCATTTACGAGATCGTAAACAATAACAACAAGTATCTGGATTACAAAGACGCTTATCTGCGATCGCAGACGCCGTCAAATCCGTCGGGCGACCAGAGAATGAAAACACTCAGGGATTTCTACCGGGACCAGCGGGACCAGTTCTATCTTTATTCGGCGCTTGTTTACCTGATAAATATTTTTGACGCTTATGTGGACGCGCACCTTTTTGATTTTGACGTCAGCGACAGGATGAGGGTAGGTATGTTCAGGGACACAAAGAAGCTTATTAATCTTAAATTGAATTTTTAAAATTTTATATCATACAGTATGTGGGTTTATATAGATAAAATTTCGGAATACGTTGACAAGGAAGTCACTATAAAAGGATGGCTCTATAACATCAGATCGTCCGGTAAGCTTATGTTTCCCGAATTCCGCGACGGTACGGGGCTCATACAGGGCGTCGTTGCGAAGAACGGCGTAAGCGAACAGGTATGGGAGGATTTCGGAAAACTGACGCAGGAATCTTCGGTCATTGTTACCGGTACGGTTACAAAACACCCGAAGAAAGAAAACGTTTTCGAGCTTCAGGTAAGCGCGCTTGAAATAGTGGCGATAGCCGAACCTTATCCCATAACCCCTAAAGAGCACGGCGTTGATTTTCTTGCCGACAGAAGGCACCTCTGGCTGCGCTCGCCCAAACAGGCATCGATAATGCGCGTGAGAAACGAGATTATTCAGTCGATACGCGATTACATGTACGCCAACGGGTTCATTCTGTTCGACGCGCCGATATTCACACCCAACGCTTGCGAAGGGACATCGACTTTATTCTCCACCGATTATTTTGACCTTGGCAAAGCCTACCTGTCGCAGTCGGGACAGCTGTATGCTGAATCGGGCGCGCTTGCGCTCGGAAAAGTCTACACTCTTGGCCCGACGTTCAGAGCCGAAAACTCCATGACACGCAGGCACATTACCGAATTCTGGATGATGGAACCGGAGATGGCGTATTTCGATATAGACGACGACATGGATATGATAGAGGATTTTCTTACATACGTAGTGCAGAGAGTGATAAAGAACAAGAGATCTGAACTTAACTTCCTGGGCAGGGACCTGTCCAAACTCGAGAAGGTCGTCAAGCCGTTCCCGAGAATAACGTACGACGAAGCCGTTGAAATACTCGTGAAGAAAGACGTTCCGCTGATAAGAAAAACCGCGAACGGAGAAGAGCATATCCGTCCGTTCCCGTGGGGCGAGGATTTCGGCGCTCCGCACGAAGAGGCGATAGTCGAGGATTTCGACAAGCCAGTAATGGTGCACCGCTGGCCCGCTGAAGCGAAAGCTTTCTACATGAAGCGCGACCCGAAGAACCCAAAACTTGCACTCGGCGTCGACGTGCTCGCACCCGAAGGATTCGGCGAAATCATCGGTGGCTCGCAGAGAGAGGACAACCTTCAGTACCTCGAGGAAAGAATCAAGGAACACGGACTGCCGATGAGCGAGTTCGAATGGTACCTCGACTTAAGAAGATACGGAAGCGTTCCGCATTCGGGATTCGGACTGGGCATCGAAAGAATGGTTTCGTGGATATGCAATCTCGAGCACATCAGGGAAGCGATTCCTTTTGCCAGAAGACCGAACAGAATAAGACCGTAACGACATGAGAACCGTTATAATCGACGGGAATAATCTGCTTCACAAAACACCGGGAATGAAGAAAATGCTTTCTGAAAATCCCGAAGCTGCCCAGTATTCGCTCTACGAATCGGTTAAGAAGAAACTCGGCAGGCAGGATAAGCTTGTTCTCGTCTTCGACGGTTTCAGCAGCATAAAATCCGACAGGATAATCTTTTCGGGAAAGAAAACGGCGGACGATGTCATAAGGAAATTCATAGAAGATAATTACGAAAGAATTCCCATCGCAGTCGTTACTTCCGATAACGGAATAATCAGCATAGCTAAAGCCTGCGGCTGCGAAATACTTAAGTCCGAAGATTTTGTTTCGGTGAAATCAAAAACTGAAACTTCGCACATAAAAGATACGAATGATAAAGAGAAACCAGACGGCATGAGCCGCAAGGATTTCGAGTTCTTTAAAAATAAGTTTTCGTGAAACAGTGGACATTTAACAGTTAACATTTAGCATTTAACAGTTAACAATTAGAGCATAAAATTAGAGCATAAAATTAGAGCATAAATTTTAGCACTGAATTATACTCTAAGCCGGCGTAGCCGGCGGAACCAAATAGCAAAAGAGAAAAATAAAAACATAAGCCCCGTAGGGGCGGCACAAACATGAGCGAAAAAGCCGTACAGCTTCTTGAAAAATACATAGAGAACGAAAACCTGCGCAGCCACTGCCGGCACGTCAGCGCATGTATGATGTATTACGCTGAAAAACTCGGCGAAGACAAAGAGGTATGGGGCGAAGCGGGTCTTCTTCACGACCTTGACTGGGAAAAGTTTCCCGACACCCACCCGAACACGGCGGTTCCGATTCTCGAAGAAGCCGGCTACGGGAAAGAATTTATTGACGCGATTCTCGGGCATGCCTATCCGGACAGGACAAACGTTCCCCGTGAATCACTTATGGCGAAATATCTTTTCGCCTGCGACGAAATTACCGGGCTGGTTCATGCATACAGTCTGATGAAGGAAGGCGGCATTAAGAATGTCGAACCGAAAGGCGTGATTAAAAAGATGAAGGACAAGGCGTTCGCAAGGAACGTAAACAGAGACGATATTAAGAAAGGCGCCGAAGAAATAGGCATTGATTTACACGAGCATATTCGGAACATTATAAACGCGATGTCCGCAATTTAAAACGTTATTGATAATTTTATAGATTTTAAATGAACGTAATAGAAATTAACGGAATAACGAAAAACTATCCCGCAAAAAAGTTCTCGGGAGATAAGATAAAGGCGCTCGACAACGTGTCGTTCAAAGTGGGAAGCGGCGAAATCTTCGGCCTTCTCGGTCCGAACGGCGCAGGGAAAACGACCCTGGTTAAGATTCTTCTGGGCATTACGTTTTCATCAGCGGGCAAGGCGACTATATTCGAAAAGCCCGTTACAGATGTCAACATCAAAAGAAAAATCGGTTACCTGCCCGAAAACCACCAGTACCCGAACTATCTCACGGGCGAACAGGTCATAGATTATTTCGGAAGGTTAAGCGGTCTTTCGAAAAGCGACCTCGACAAGACAACGTACAAGTATCTTAAGATTGTCGGCATGGACGAATGGGGAACGACAAAGATAAAGAAATATTCAAAAGGAATGATGCAGAGGCTCGGGCTCGCTCAGGCGATGATCAGCAACCCTGACCTTATTTTCCTCGATGAACCTACTGACGGCGTCGATCCGATAGGAAGAAAAGAAATCCGCGACGTGCTCCTTGAACTCAAGAACCAGGGGAAAACAATATTTCTGAATTCGCACCTTCTGAGCGAAATAGAACTTATTTGCGACAGGGTGGCTATTCTCAACAAGGGCGCGCTTATAAAAGAAGGCAGCGTCGAGGATATCACAACAACCGGAAACAGGTATATATTCAACACTTCCGACCTCGCCGACGATATGATGAACAAGCTTCTGATGGAGTATAAGAGCACAGTAAACGGCAGGAATGAATTCGCATGCAACGTGAACAGCGTTGAAGACGTAAACAAAATCATCGACTACCTGAGGTCTTCGGGAATCCTGATTCACGGCGTCAACAGGGAAAAGAGCTCGCTTGAAAGCATGTTTATTAATTTAATCGAACAAAAGAATTAGGAGGGGATGACATGGTACTTTACGCGTTCATAAAAGGAATTTTCAGGGAAGCCCTCGCGAAGAAAATACTTCTTACTATTTTCGGCTTCTTCACACTGATAATCGTGCTCCTGATTTTCGCGATAACTAATTCCACGGTCGATGGGCTTCAGATGATGCTTGAATCCAAAAGCGAAGGCGGACTAAAAGAGGCCGTGATGATGCTTCAGTCGGGCATAGTGTCGGGCATTCCGATGTTCATGCTAATCGCATCGATGCTCATCATTACATCTTCGTTCGTTCCCGACATGCTTAAGAAAGGTCATATAGACCTGATACTTTCCAAGCCGATATCGCGTACCAAGATTATTATCGGGCATTTTATGGCCGGAATAATCCTTGTGTTCGTATCGTTCCTTTTCCTTCTGGGGATAATATGGCTTATAGTTTCACTGAAGACCGGCTACTGGAATGTTAATTTCCTTTATTCTATACTCTGGTTCACCCTTATATTTGCGGTTCTTTATTCAGCGGTGATACTGATCGGCATACTGTCGAGAAGCTCAATACTGACGATTATAATTAATCTTCTTCTGTTCTTCCCGGTTTCCTGGCTGCTTTATCTTGCAAACAGGTATTTCGAAAGCGACCAGAAAGGGATTGTCTTCGGACCTGTTGCCGAAGCGCTTTTAAAATTTCTTTACCAGATACTTCCGAAGGCATGGAATATGCAGGACATGTGCGACGCTTACGTAACCCACAGCGCGATAACAAGTTATCAGCCGCTGATTTCTTCGCTGCTGTTCATGGCCGTTATGCTGTCGGTTTCAATCTGGTATTTCAACAAAAAGGATTATTAATTCAAATCGCGGGCCTATGAAAAAGTTTTATAATTTATTCTCCGGGCTTTTTCTCGTTCTTGCCGTATTGACGCTCCATTCATGCGGAAGCAGACCCGCGGCCGAAAAACTTTCCGTGACGGCACGGCAGGTCCTCGCTCTTCTTCCTGAAAAGCCACAGTTCGTAATGTACATAAATTTCAAGACTATGCGGGGCTCGGAGTTCTGGAAAGCAAATATTTCCGATTCTGTAATATCCGGAGAGAACGCTATGGGTACCCTTCTCAACGTTTTTAAATCGGCGACGGGCGCCTCAATATCCGACGGACTCGACGAGATGTTTTTCGCGAATTCCTGGACAGGACAGAACGCCATAGTTCTGAAAGGCTCTTTTGATAAAAATAAAATGAATTCGTATCTCGCCAACGATTCGGTTTTCAGGAAAACCAGCACGCCGGACGGAATCACAGTATATACGCACCTTAACAGCAATCTCGCTTTCTTCCTTAAAGATAATTTCACCCTCTGCGCAAGCAATTACAAAGAGCAGATTGATTACATGAAAGGCGTTAAGGACACTTCAAACACGGGACTGCTCTCGAACGCCGAACTGATGAAATCTATAGAACCGATAATTTACAAGGACAACTTCTGGGTTGTCTCTTCGGAAAAAATGTTCATACGCGGCATATTCGCGAACTTCGCCGACCTTAAATCGGGGAAAGATATAAGCAGGGAAACTATGTCTTCCGATACGGCGTCGGGTGTGACAAAAGACTCTCTCGACAAAACAGACGACGTGCTTATGAACAAGTTGTATGACAGGGTTAATTCCGTATCCTTAAGCGGAAGGATGAAAGCGGACCTGAACGTGATTCTCCAGTTCGAATGTATTAACCGTGAATCGGCCGTTTACGTTAAAAAACTCTTCAACGGGATTATCGGTCTGGCGAAGCTTACCGCTTCGGCTAAGAAAGACAAAAAGCCCGCCGCCTTCGAGACCATACTAAACGAAATCAGCGTTACCGACGAAGATAATTCGGTCAGGATTACAACGAGAATTACTAATGAAAACATACAATCATTCCGCGAAGGAAAACTCCTTGTCAAATAGCTCTTTGCAATTAGTAATTAATAATTAGTAATTAGCAATGTGGCCGCACTAAGCCGGCGTAGCCGGCGAAACCGAATAGCAATTAGTAATTAGCAATGTGGCCGCTCTAAGCCGGCGTAGCCGGCGAAACCGAATAGTAAAATGTATCAAGTAAAAACAAAAGCCCCGTAGGGGCGACACCTGACGAACAACGGAATTATTTCTCATACCACATAAATAAATACCTTGTGTCGAAATCAATATTGAATTTTTTCAACATCAGAATATACTCTTCCCAGAATATTAATTGTTAACTGAATACGCTCTAAGCCGGCATAGCCGGCGAAACCGAATAGCAAAATGCATCAAGCAAAAACAAAAGCCCCGTAGGGGCGACACCTGATCAACAACGGAATTATTTCTCATTCCACATAAATAAATACCTTGTGTCGAAATCAATATTGAATTTTTTCAACATCAGAATATACTCTTCCCTGAATATTAATTGTTAACTGAATACGCTCTAAGCCGGCATAGCCGGCGAAACCGAATAGCAAAATGCATCAAGCAAAAACAAAAGCCCCGTAGGGGCGACACCTG
>CAIKZJ010000028.1 GCA_903831845.1 uncultured Ignavibacteriota bacterium | reverse complement strand
GCTCTCAATTACTAATTATTAATTACTAATTATTAATTGAGATGTATTTAGGGTTATAAATTAATAAACAATCTCGCTATTATTGCGTACAATTAAATGTAAACATCTCGGAGACATGGACAGAAAAATAAAAATATATCAGGCTGACGCTTTCACTGACAAACTTTTCGGCGGCAATCCCGCCGCTGTTTGTTACCTCGAAAACTGGCTTCCGGATGAACTCATGCAGCATATTGCCGCTGAAAATAATCTTGCGGAAACGGCTTTCGTCGTCGTTATGGGCGATGTATACGAAATAAGATGGTTTACTCCTTCGACCGAAGTAGAGCTCTGCGGTCACGCTACTCTGGCATCTGCGCACGTGCTGTTCGAGTTTTATGAAAACGACCTTAATGAGATTGTGTTCAAGTCAATGAAACGCGGCATTCTCAAAGTAAGAAAGAACGGAGATGCCCTGACTCTCGATTTCCCCGTCGATAAATTCGGCAAAGCCGAACCGCCGGCAGGACTGTATGAATCGATAGGGGCCGTACCCGAAGAGTGTTACAAAGGCATGACCGATTACCTTCTGCTGTTCAAGAATGAAAATGAAATTAAAGCTATAAACCCGGACTTCAAAGCACTCAAACAGGTTAATGCAAGAGGCGTCATTGTCACCTCAAAAGGCAGCGACGCGGATTTCGTGTCGAGATTCTTCGCTCCCGCGAGCGGTGTCGACGAAGATCCGGTAACAGGCTCGGCCCATACAACTCTCACTCCGTTCTGGGCCGCGCGTCTCTCAAAGAACAAAATGAAAGCCGTACAGCTCTCGAAAAGAAAAGGATATCTCGAATGCGAACTGAAAAACGACCGCGTTGAAATAAGCGGGAAAGTCAGAACGTACCTAACAGGCGAGATATACATTTAAGAACTTAAATTTTAAAAAATTGAAATTCATTGCCATCGAAAAAGTCATTCTCGGTGTCGGCCAGGATGACCTTAAACCATACCTCGAAGAAGAATCGAAAAAAGTCTGGGAACTTCATAAAAGCGGTTACCTGCGCGAAATTTATTTCACGGAAAACCGTGACGCTGTGCTGATACTTGAATGCAGCGATAAGGAAGAAGCCCTGAATATCCTTAAAGAGCTCCCGCTTGTGAAAAATAATCTGATTGAGTTTCTTCTGAATGAACTGCACCCGTACGAAGGGTACGAAAGACTTTTCAGGTAGAGGATTTTTTTCCGGAGTAATTGTCGAGGATCAGGTTCGCCGCTTCGTATTTTGTCATAAGCGGCAATTCGACTGACGATTTTCTGTCAATAAGAGTGATTACGTTCGTATCTGTGCCGAAACCCGCTCCTTTGACGTTCGGGTCGTTGAGTATGATGAGGTCGAGGTTTTTTTCCTTTAATTTCCTCTTTGCGTTTTCAAGCTGATTGTCGGTTTCAAGCGCGAATCCGAACAACTTGTAACCTTTTTTGTTCTTTCCGAGATATTTCAGTATGTCGACTGTCTTTTCCAGCTCGACAGTGAGGCCTGCGCTCTCTTTCTTGATCTTTCCCTTTGCAACTTTCTTCGGTTTGAAATCGCTTACCGCCGCCGACATAACAATCAGGTTCTTTCCCTTCATGTTTTTTCTGACAGCGTCGAACATGTCGTCCGAAGTCGTTACGTCAATCCTTTTAACGCCGCTGATATCGGGAAGATTTACGGGACCGGTAATAAGCGTTACTTCGGCTCCCCTTTCGTAGGCCGCTTTCGCTATCTCAAATCCCATCTTTCCGGAGGAAAAATTCGAAATGTAACGCACTGAATCTACCGGCTGTAAGGTCGGTCCGGCGGTTACAAGTATTTTTTTGCCTTTAAGGTCCTTGACGGCGAACTGATTCCTTACGAATGCGAGAATCTCTTCGGGCTCGGGCATTTTTCCGGGTCCGTAAAGCCCGCTGGCAAGCTCGCCGACGACCGGGTCCAGAATTTTATATCCGTATTTTTTCAGATCGGAAATGTTTCTCTGCGTGATTTTGTTCCTGTACATGTCTTCGTCCATAGTC
>CAIKZJ010000027.1 GCA_903831845.1 uncultured Ignavibacteriota bacterium | reverse complement strand
GGCAATATAGTTTATTTGAAAAGGTATTGTTTTAATTACTATCGTAATTTTCCGATACCTTTTCTATTTACAAACAATCAGTAATGTCATGATTATAAAGGCTCCCGCGAAAATAAACATCGGCCTGAGGATACTGAACAAGAGGGATGACGGATATCATTCTATCGAGACGATATTTTATCCCGTTAAACTGTATGACAGACTGGATGTGGAAATCGCACCCAGCGACAGCGATATCAACTCAATAATCATTAAGACCGAGAAGCACACCGTTCCAATTTCAAAAACGAACACATGCTTTAAAGTAATCGAGGCGTTTTTCAAGAACTTCAGGATAAGAGAGACTTACAGGATAAATATCTTTCTCGAGAAATACATACCGATCGGCGGAGGTCTCGGCGGAGGCAGTTCCGACGCGGGTTCTCTGTTAAGGTACCTGATAAATCACTTCGGCATTGATATAAACGGGAACAGAAAGAAGATCATCGAAACGGCTCTCTCTGTCGGCAGCGATGTGCCGTTTTTCCTCATACAGAAACCGTGTTACGCCACGGGCAGGGGAGAGAAGATGAAGATTTTAAACGACTTCAAAATAAATTACGAAATACTTCTTGTCAATCCCAACAAGCACGTTTCGACGAAATGGGCATATGAAAACCTGAATTTCGAACCTGGCCTTAACAGGGAGCCTGTGTTGTCAGGCGTTACCGGATTCGACCCTGAAAACGCGGACCTGTTCAGGAACGAGTTTGAAGACGCGGTATTTCCGAGATATCCCGAGCTTGCAGAAGTCAAGAAACAGCTTCTTGATTCAGGAGCGGTTTTCGCCTCAATGAGCGGAAGCGGAGCGGTCCTGTACGGAATGTTCGACAGGAGCAACCATGAGGGCATAAGAAAAGCCCGCAGGACTTTTGAAACATCAGGATATTTCGTCGCTACGGGCTGAAAAAATCAGAAGCCGACCTTCAGATTGAAGAAAGGCGTAACCACGCTTCTTCCTTCCCTGAAAGAATAAACGGGCGAGAATGAAACATTTCCCTGGACGGTAAGTCTGTTGTTGAACGAATTCACGCTGATGACGCCGTCAATTGCCGATGCGATATGATTCAGAATCACCACCATCATTGTTGTAGTTCCTCTGTCGAAATAGTTGTTCGCCTGCTGTCTTTCATCCATATAGAAATTCACCTGAGGAAGAATCGGATAAGTCTCGTAGTTGTTCTTGGTGATATCCGAACCGGCCTGGTCCCAGCCGCAGGTATACGTTCTGTATTTGCCGATTACTTCATAGTACTGCTGTTCGCCGTAATTCGGCAGAGTGTGGGAGAATCCGCTTTGTTCTTCGCAGGCGTTAATCTGTCGTCTTAATGTAGCGGGGTCGCTGTTAAGGTCAATACTGCCCGATCCCGGAAAACTCTGGTTCTTGAGCCATGTTGCATATCTCACGGCGCTCCAGTGAGCGTCGGCGTAATTCTGGTAAGAAGTTGTCTGGTCGTTTCCTTTTTTCTGGAATACGGCGTATGTCACCCAGAGACCAGCTTCTACAGCTAAGAAGACTGCGCTTTTAACATAACTCTTAGCATAAAATTCACCTGCTCCCGGTATTGCCGCGGACAACAAGGCGCCAAGAACGGGACTTTTCATATTTGAAGAGTCCATAGTCCCCAAGCCGTTTAATCCGTTAAATGAAGGGGATGAACCGCCATTGATAACTGTCGCGGACAATTCTTTCAGGGAATTACTTCTGTCAATTATTTTAGTTTCCCTGGATATCTGCGCAAACGCGGAAAGCTGTATACATAAACATAACAGAACCGCCAGCGGGAGCAATTTTATAGTTTTCATCAATAATAAATTTTGTTTAGAAATAGGGCGTTAGCCGGTAAATAAGTCGCTTTAATTTTTTCCCCTTTTAAGAATTTTTCTTTTGTTTCTTTTAAATCAAGTCTTCCCCGTCCGATGTCGATAAGGCATCCGATTACAGCCCTGACCATCGAATGTAGAAACCTGTCCGATCTTATTGTGAATTCAATCTGCGAGTTTCTCTTATTGTCAACATATTTTATCTCTTTCAAGTCGCAGCAGAATCCGTGCTTGTCGCCGGTATTCTTGCACAGCGACCTGAACGAATGATAACCGGTTATAATTTTAATAAATTCGTCTATCAGAATAAAGTCAAGTTTGTAATTAAGCTTGAAATAGTAATTTCTTCCTATTGAAATATCTTTTGTCGTTATTCTGTATATATATTCTCTTTCCCTGGCTGAAAACCTTGAATGAAAATCCAGCTCTGCTTCTTCGACCGATTTCACTGTTATTGCTGCCGGCAGCACGGAATTCAGCGAATATAGAAATTTCTTCTTATCGGGTATTTCCGTATCTGTTTTAAAGTTTGCGGTCTGGTTATAAGCATGAACACCGGCGTCAGTCCTTCCGGCGCCGGTGATCTTAATTTCAGTTCTCAGAATCTTCGTAAGAGCGTTTTCCAGTAATTCCTGTACTGTGTTTTTATGTTTCTTCTGTCTCTGCCAGCCGAAAAAATCCGAGCCGTCATATTCAACGACGATTCTGTAGTTTCTGGTCAATTCAGAATGTTTTTACCACGTTTAATTTCAATCCGTCAATTCTGTTTCCGGGGGACATAATGAACTGGCTGTTCATTCGAATGCCGGAACCGCTGTTTCCTTTGTTTGTCAGGACGAGAGCGCTGATACCGCTGATGAGACGGTTTAGTATAAGACCGGTAGCGAATATTGTCCGGAGGTTGTAAGTTCTTTCGCTTCTTTTTCTCTGCGCGTCATAGGTTGCCATATTATCGCCGCTGTCCCAGTTCCAGAAATGCGTATTGACGTCATAAAGTTTCGTGTATTCGCCTCTTGCAAGTTTATCGTTGTTATAATCGTACACATTGAGGAAACTGCCGACATTGGAAAAGAAATCGTCATCTTTGCCGTTCTTATTCAGGCCTGAATGAGTTGCGGCGTAAGAGCGGGCGTCGTCGCGGAGGACACCCCCGTAGTAATTTACGCCGAAAAGTCCGAGCCACATCCCGACTTCCGCTCCGAAGAAATACGCTCCGACGTCAGTGCGCCCTGCGTAATAATGTCCTGCTCCCGGAAGAAGAAGCGATAGGAGAATCGACACGCCCGGAGATTTTTTCCCGGATTCAGTGTATGAATTTTTTAGCGTATCAAAGTTATCATGGTTAATAACCTTATACCGTATATCCGATAACTTATATCCGCTTTCGGATTTTGAAATCTGAGCGTTCAGGTTCAGAGCTGCAAAAAATATTAATATCAGCAGAACTGCTGTTTTTTTATTTAGCATCAAGCAATTTTTGTATTTTTACTGAAAATTCTTCCGGCTTAAGGAATCCGGTTACGCGGAGCTCTTTTATTTCCTCTCCGTTTGCCTTCATGAATATGACCACCGGCAGGCCTTTAATGCCGTATTTCGTTGAAATATCCGAATTTTCTTTCGTTAAATCAATCTTAATATTGTTTAAAGATTTTGAAAGTTCAACTACCTTTCCGTCGACGTATGTATATTTGTCGAGTTCCTTGCACTGCGCGCACCAGTCGGCATAGAAGTCTATCATCACAGGCTTCTTGTCAGTCTTTATCGCAGATTCGATCTGTTCGACAGAGGAAAGTTTCTTCCATTCCACTTCAGTTGTCTTTGTCTCGGGCTTCAGCATCCAGACACCGAATGCTATGCCAGCTATTGCGATCGCGTATTTTACTTTAGTATAACCCTTTGCGTTCAGGCCTTTGTTGTCAAAAAGAATCAGGTAAACGCCTGAAAGAATTATAGTCAGCGGGAAAACCAAACTGTATATGTTTTCCGGAATAAGCGGGGAAAGCGTGTTGAGCGCCATTATAACGAGAACAAGTCCGAATATTATTTTTACGCTTATCATCCACTCGCCCGAGCGGGGAAGCTTGCTGATGGAGCTTGAGAAAGCCGCGAGAAATATATACGGAACGCCGAGTCCCATCGAGAGCACGAAGAACAGGAAGAATCCCATCAGTGGGCTGCCGAGTTTTCCGACGTAAACGAGCAGGCTCAGAACGATAGGACCTATGCAAGGCGCAGCTATGAAACCTACGAGCAGACCCATCAGAAGCGAGCCGAGCAGACCTTTGCGGTTCTTGTTGCCTTCAAGCGCGAGTTTCTGCGGAACCCTGATTTCCCAAAGGCCGAACATCGATGTAGAAAGCGCCAGGAATATAGCCGCGATAACAATTATCACGATCGGATTCTGAAGCGCCGTTCCGAGAATGCTTCCCGTTAGAGCGGCAAACAAACCGAGAAGGGAATAGGTAACTCCCATGCCGAGAGCATAGAACACGCCCATCATTATGCTCTGGAATTTATTCCCGCTTGACTGTGAGCCGAAGTAACTGATTGTTATAGGTATCAGAGGATAAATACAGGGCGTGAGATTTAGAGCCAGGCCCCAGACAAAGATCACCAGGATACCCAGAAGCATGCCTTTTTCTTCAATGAACTTCGAGACTTTTTCCTCATCGGGGTTCTGTCCTTCAGGTCTTTGATTTTCTTTAAGTGTTTCGGTGGTTTTAGGAGCATCGCTTTTCAGCGGTTTGCCGAAGTCGACTTTCGCGAAAACATCCTTATTTATTTCCGCGCCTTTCTTGGATATATTTATCTTAATTTCGCCTTTTAAAGATTTCGGGGGATAGCAGGCCGCATTATCGCATGCCTGGTAGCTTAGCTCAACGGGTATCGTATACGAGCCGTCTTTAATGTCTTTCTTAGGTAAAAGCGTCATTGCAATCACAATTTCGTCAGCATAAACAGGAATTTCAGTCGAACTGAAAGCGAATTTATACATCTTATGCTGCGGATAGAAATAGTTCAGAACGTTAAAATCCGTTGCGTTTGAAAGCACTTCGGTTTTAATGAAAGATTCATCCGAAGGTGAAACGGAATTTATGTGATATTTTTCCTTAATTTTGATTTTCAGCGCGATTTTTACAGTATCAGCTGCTGAATAGGAATCCCTGTCCGCGAATATCTTATAAGACAGGTGTTCGGTTTCCTGAGAAAAACATTGTACAGATATGAAAAAAAGTGCAAAAAGCACGAGGAAAAGTTTTTTATCAATACCCATTGAAGATAGATTTTTGATTTTTAAACCAGTAAATTAAAATAAACTTACCTGTAAAATGATTCAATTTCAACAGAAAAAGCCCTAAAACCCCTTATATGCTTGATTTACTCTTGATTTTCAGTTATTTTTGTATAGAATGATTTTTAAAACAAATCGACTATTATAGAAAATCGAAAATACTTCTTTTTTCACAGATTTTTAAATAAATAAAGGAGAGAAATTTTGAAGCCAACAGCAAAAACAAAGTCAAAAAGTGATAATCCCCTGAGCGAACTTATAGATGACGAAGTATTCAACACACTGAAGAAGTACAAATTACTGGATGAAAAAGCAATAAGAGACTATAAAATACGTCAGATGTACAAGGATATGAGAAGAGAAATGAGCGCGGGCGAAGCTATTGACAAGATTCAGGAAATGTTTCCGTATTTACAATTCGATACAATAAGGAAGATAGTTTATCAGGTATCAAAGTAAATAAAGCTCAGATAATAAAAGCCGGTAGATTTTCTGCCGGCTTTTTTTATTGCCCATTTATAATTAATTTTAAATTATATTAATCTATAGAATTCATGAACGAAAATTATCCGGTAATAGAGAAGAATCTGGTTTCATTCCTGCGCGAAGAGACCGCCAAAGCGGGGATTAGCAGGGCGGTTATAGGTCTTTCCGGGGGAATCGATTCCGCTGTATCCGCATTTTTGTCCGCAAAAGCTTTCGGACCGGAAAATGTGCTCGGCATAATGATGCCGTACAGGACAAGCAGCAAGGCAAGTCTTGTTGACGCCGAAAGAGTGGTTAACTCTCTGGGGATACGTTCCAAAAAGGTTGAAATAACAGAAATGGTCGACGCATATCTGGCAAAACTTGAAGGCGATGTTCCCGCTGTCAGAAAAGGCAACGTTATGGCGAGGATGCGTATGATAGTGTTGTACGATAATTCGGCGGCAGAAAAAGGAATCGTAGTCGGCACCGGAAATAAAACCGAAATTTACCTCGGTTATACCACCTTGTTCGGCGATTCAGCATGCGGTATCAATCCCGTAGGCAATCTATACAAGACACAGATATTCGGTCTTGCGAAACACATGGGAGTGCCAGAAGAAATCCTTAATAAAAGGCCTTCAGCCGATCTGTGGGAAGGGCAGACCGATGAAGACGAAATGGGAATCCTGTATGCGGAAGTCGACAGGTATCTTTACGCTAAGTTTGACGAGAATAAAAGCGAAGACGAACTGATTAAAATGGGATTCGGAAAAGATTATATTGCAAAAGTAAACGGCATCATAAAAAAGAACGAATTCAAGAGACTTCCTGTGAAGATAGGCAGGATATCCTAGCATTTCATAATAAACAAAAACAATACGCGCATGCTGAAGGGAAAAATATTTTACAAATACTTTCTTTTTTTTCTCTTCATCATGCCTGCGGTACCTCTTAAAGACAATTTTTCAATCTCATCAGTATTTCACCCGTCGCAAAACTCATTCACGCAGGGCTGCGTTGTATCCGCGAACCAACTCGCTTCGGACGCGGGCGCGAGTATTCTTAAAAGCGGCGGCAACGCCGTCGACGCGATTGTCGGAACTGCGCTTGCCCTTGCTGTAGTTTATCCGCAGGCGGGGAACATTGGCGGCGGGGGATTTCTTGTGGCGAGGCTGGAAGACGGCAGGGAAATATCCGTGGACTTCAGGGAGACGGCCCCGATGCTTTCGCACCGCGACATGTATCTCGACTCATCGGGCAATGTTATCGAAAATCTGAGCACGGACGGGCATCTAGCTTCCGGTGTGCCGGGCTCGGTGGACGGACTTCTGTACATACTAGGGAAATACGGAACAATGAGCAGGCAGGAAGTTATGTCATATTCAATTTCACTGGCGGAGAACGGATTCCGTATAAACAGCGAACTGGCTAACGCGCTGAATGAATACAGCGGCGAGTTCAGCAGTATATCCAAAGAGCCGGGTGTTTTCGCGGGCAAATACAGGGAAGGAGACCTGCTTGTACAGAAGGACCTTGCGGGAACGCTGCGACTGATCTCGGAAAAAGGCAGAGACGGTTTCTACAAAGGCGAAACCGCCGACAGGATAGTTTCGGAAATGAAAAGAGGCTATGGTATAATCACTCATGACGATCTGGCGAACTATAAATGCAAAGAAAGAAACGTTATCAAAGGAACATACAGAGGATATGACATAATAACAATGGGTCCGCCTTCAAGCGGAGGTATATGCCTGATATATCTGCTGAATATAATTGAAAAGTACAATCTGACAGGATTTGGTTTCGGAAGCGCCGGTTACATTAATCTTCTTGCAGAGGCAATGAAGGTTGTTTACGCCGACAGGTCGGAGCACATGGGCGATATGGATTTTTATAAAGTGCCTCTGAATACGCTTATATCAAAGGAATACGCGGCAGAGAGATACAGCGCTTTTGTGCAAGGAACCGTGCGGCAGAACGTTAGGCCGGGAATAATGAATCACGAAAGCAATCAGACGACGCACATATCTGCAGCCGATACAAGAGGCAACCTTGCATCGCTTACAACAACACTGAACGACGTATTCGGAAGCAAGGTCGTTGTCGGAGGCGCGGGTTTCATACTTAATAACGAGATGGATGATTTTTCGGTTAAACCCGGTGTGCCCAATATATTCGGGCTCATAGGGAATGAAGCGAACGCTATCGCGCCGGGTAAAAGAATGCTCAGTTCGATGACGCCGGTAATTATCATGAAAGAAGGAAAACCCTTTATGGTTATAGGTTCGCCCGGAGGCGGGAAAATAATAACGAGCGTGCTGCAATCCGTGGTTAACGTGATCGACTTCGGCATGACGATTGAGAACGCGATTGATTCACCAAGAATACATCATCAGTGGCTGCCGGATGTTCTTCAGATCGAGAAATATTTTAACGATAAGAAGACTTTGAAAACGCTTAAGGAAATGGGATACGAAATAAAGCACTCAGGTAGTTTCGGCAGGGTTGAAGGAATACTGTTCGGCAAAGACGGTACTATGACTGGTCATTCGGACAGGAGGGGAAGCGGGGGCGCGGCTTACAATTAACATTTAACAGTCAACAATTAGATCAGAACTTTTTCAATTCTCAGTAATTACTTCAGGACCTTTTTCATTTTATAGCAAGTGAGGGAATGGAATCTTATAGTCTTAAATATTTTGTAACCCCATGATTTATACAATTCCACGTTCTTAATGCTTGAGGCATCAAGCGCCGTGCATACCGTATCTGAATTTCTCAAACATTGTTTTTCAACGTACTCAAATAATTTCCTTCCAATGCCTTTTCCTCTGAATGTTCTCATGACGGCAATGTCATTCAGGTAGAAGTGCGGTTCGGCGGGGCGGCCAGCTCCCACTTTGCGCGCGTATTCGCCTATCATGTTGATTGCGGGAGTTCCTGCTTTTCTTCTCACATCCCCGACGGCCGATTCAAGTTCTGGAGTCCATTCAGCGCGGTTACCCGGCGGAGTATAATCCAGTACGCCGACAAGTCTGCCGTCCAGATACGCTCCCGCGGCTTTCATTCTTAGTCCGGGCAGAAGATGAAATAAAATAAGTTCATAGACAAGCTTTGTGCAGTGTATCCGGGTTTTAATATCCGGGAATGCCAGTATATGCAGCGGTTCTTCGATGAAACCGTCAGTAAAAATTTTAACCGCATTTTTATAATCGGATACCGGTAATTGCTTAATTCTTATGACTGATGCCATTACATAAAAACACCTGCCTTAAGGCAGGTGCATAAAAATTATATTTGATAGTTTATTAAAGTCCGAGACCGAAGCCGCCTGTGAAAGCGAATTTAGCACCGTAGTTCAGGTCAGCGTTTACATTAAAAGGTCCGAGCGTAACAGTGGCGCCCACGATTCCCCTGAATGAATTATCGCCTTTCTGATTGAAAGAAACATCATAGCCGGAATATGAGTAATTCACATCGACGCTGTAATTTTCATACTGTCCGCCTCCGTATATCGTGACGATAGCGAGTTTCTTGCTTAGCGTAAGGTTTGCGAACAGCGAGTTGGCGCTGATGAATTTGTTTTTGTATTTATCTGTAATACCGAAAGTCTGGTAGCCGAACTGCACGGAAATATCAAACGGCATTTTCGCATAGGATCCGATGCTGTGTCGCAGTCCGAGGCCGAAAAGTTTGAAGGTTCCGTAATTACCGACATCAAATCCCGGAAGGCCTCTTACAGTAAGGTCGGTTCCCAGAATCGTTCCGATACCAATCTGCGGAATGAACAGTGGAACGAATTTAGAGTTATCGACGCCGCCTATAAGCGTCAGTGTTGTATCGTGCGAACCTCCGGGGTAAT
>CAIKZJ010000026.1 GCA_903831845.1 uncultured Ignavibacteriota bacterium | reverse complement strand
GTCGTTGTGTTCGCCGACGTATCACGCAAGTCAATGCCGTCGAATATCAAATAAGTTGCGCCGTAGAACTTTATGATACCGTCAAAAGAACCGGATCCAGTGCCCGCAACTATAGCGGGATTCGAACCTGTTCCGGATTTCTGGAAAGTAACGGTATTGCCTGCCGAACCTGTTGAAGTAATCGTAAGGTTCGATGCAACTTCCCTGTAATCTGCTGCTACATTGAATATAACCGGACAGGTTATAACACCCTGAGCGTTGATTGCCGTTATAGCAGCGGCTATAGTGGGATAACTTCCCGGAATAGTATAAGTACCGCAAAGCGTGGAACCCGAGATTCCCCTCTTTCCCGGAGGAGCAATAACGGTCGGAGTGAACGTGTTGCCTCCTATTGTAAGGGAATTCAGCTGAGCGTCCAGAGAGTCGCCGGCTACCGCGCCCGACGGAACGTCGTATGTAAGCCAGAAATAGTTTACGCCCGATGAGAGCTGCACTGACGCCGGGATGGTGAACGGTCCGTTCGGACTGTTAACAGTCGCACCTACCTGCTGAGTTGTGTAGAATGCGTTGTTTGTTCCTGTGTAATATAATTTCGCGTTCGAAATATCAGTTGTCGGATTCGTGCTTCCGTTCGTTCCAAATGAGAAACTGTTGGTGCTGAGCGGACTTGTCGATCCCGAACATGAAACCTGGATTCCGAGAATCTGCTGGTTGACTGAAGGAACCGTCACGCTCGAAAGAACTGTCTGCGTCGCGTTTGTGGACGAAACCACCATGTTGCTGTCCGCAACGACTATAATTGAATAGTCTTCCTGTTCGCCGTATGTAAGCGCGCTGCAGTATGCTCCGGAACCCGGAGGCGAACTTAAGTTCGCCCTTATTCTCATCCTGTGCGTGCCTATCGTTGCGTTGTTCGGCACGTTAATCGTCGCCGTGGCTGAAATTGTTGTGTTGCCCGGAATTACCGTTGTTGGTGTATACTCACCCGGGTCAGCGAACGAATAGTTGTTGTTCCAGTCAATGTATATACCGAAACTTGTTGCGTTCGGATTACCGATATTCTGGTTTGTGACAGTTATCGGATAAGGATTGTTCTGCCTCACAACAGTCGATGCGCTTGTGTAATTGTTCCATACGTAAGGCGTGGGATTCGGACAGCCTGAAGTAACGTTAATGCTGCCGAAGTTTACGTTCGTTATATAAATACCGTAAGGTAAACCTGCATATGTATACGTACCCATGCAGTACCTGTCGATTACGTTGGAGAGACCCGAAGGATATGTCACAGTCGGTACAACCCCACCCATCGGACTCGTACCGATTATCGAATCGCACTGGGCGTTCACCGAATCCAGCAGTGTTGCGCCGGAACTGATATCGTACGTAAGCCAGAAATAGTTTGTGGAGTTAGGATCAAGCGTGGCCGTATCGCTGAAGTTCATCACTCCGCTCGGCGATGAGATTGTTGATCCGTACTGTCTTGTTGTCGAAAATGAAGCATTCGACCTTGTATAAAACAGTTTTGCGTTTGCGATGTCTGTCGCGGGATTGTTACCGACAGTCTGGAATCTCAGTCTGTTGATAGTAAACGGACTCGAGACACCCGAATCTGATACCGCGACCTGAACGATCTGATTATTTGTTGTTCCCGGAGTAAGTACCGCTCCCGGATTTATTTTTGTCGTCGTGCTTCCTGAATATGCCATCGGACCTGTGTACGTAAAGCCGTAACTTATATCGTCGATGTACATGTTGTTTCCAACGGCGCTCCAGGCTCTGAAAATAAGATAGTTTGTGGGACCGTTGAAGCTCGCCGGTATAGTGTAAGTAAACTGATACCAGTTTGCCGTTGCGGAATACCTCCAGACGTTGCCGAGAGGAACAGCGCCTGTCATGTTTGACTGCGTATTGACCCAGACACCCACGCTGTCATAGCTTGTGGAATATCCCGGATCCCTGTACATCCAGAAACTTACCGTGCCCTGACCGCCGGTAAGACTGAAAGCAGGAGTTATCAGTAAACAATTATAACCGCTTGAAGCGTTATAACTGTTATAATACGCCATGCCTAATCCCGAATGAGGAGAACAGGTCGGGAGTGTTCCGGCAGTGCTCCTTGTCCAGAGATAAGTAGGACCTGCAATTGCCGTGTCCTTCCATCCTGTCGGAGGAAATGTAGTGCCGTCAAATGATTCCGTCTGCATGCCTTTCGGCGAGGGAGGAGTCATTGAAAACGTGTTCAAAGAGACCTTCGAAAAACCGGTCGATCTTTCTTCGAACTGGAAATTAAAGCCGTATACCATCAAGGAAATTACGGCGATAATCCCGATGAACGAGATAGTAATTTTTTTCATGAGACAACAAATTTATTAAAAAAATATTTTGAGGTATTACTTTATTTCTCAAAGATATTAAGACCCTGCATGCGCCATCCTTTCTGCAAAATGGCACAGCAATTTGCTATCACTGGAATAATCTCATGATTATAATAATCGGGGAACCCTTAACTAATCATCTCACTTTTTCTGCAACGGTAAAGTAAGATTATTTTGGGTATTTTGCAATGCCTAATACGGATTTTTTCTTTTTTGTAATGTTCAGAACAGACACAATGACCTTATTAAAAAATTTCAGGAAGAATAAATCTGTATGCCTTTAATAGGTGATTAAATTGAAAGGATGAAAGGTGTAATTTTTGAATCTCCGTTCGGAGTGTCTTTGAGGCGTCGATCGGATTCGAACCGATGCATGGCAGTTTTGCAGACTGCTCCCTTAGCCACTTGGGTACGACGCCGTGTCAATCAACAATTAGCAATGAACATTTAGCAATTTGATCCGCTATATTGCTGTTTATAAAAAGAAAGAGCGGGAAACGGGACTCGAACCCGCGACATCAACCTTGGCAAGGTTGCGCTCTACCAACTGAGCTATTCCCGCAATTCAACAAAGATAATTCTAATATTGATTTTTTTCAAGTCTTAATTGCCGACCGCCGAATCTTTATTTACCTGCGCTAATTTTATATATCCTTATTACTCCCGGATGCCCGCCCTGCAAAGGGATTTCATGCCTGCTTCCGCCTGTTGGATTATCTAAAAACGGATTTACTGATACCTTTACAACTATTATTTCCGGAGTAACCATCAATACGCTCTTAATATACGAATTCGTTTCCGAGCTGTCCGCCATGAAAAAATGATCGAACCGCCTGTAATCAAGACCGCTGAATATCTCTATCATCGGGTCGTTGCAGATTATTGGCGCGCTGCCTTCCAGCGTTTTCAGATATTCCGCCGCCTTGAACCTGCCTTCGAAATTTTTGTTGTTGTTCAGCTTGTACTGATAGAGCCATATTACCGCGTAAATCGTTACCGTCATGATTAGAAGCGCGGAAACAATTTTCTCGGCAAGTCCCGTTTTATTGCTATCTTCAAACTTCCCGATTATTGCGTCAATCCCGTATCCTGCCATTACCGCATACAACGGTATCAACGACGTGAAATGCCTGTTCAAACCAAGGTTGGATTTCGTGACCCAGCTCAAAGTTATGAAAATCAGAATTCCCAGCCCGGCGACAAAAAGAATTTTATTCTGTGCGTAGAATTTCTTAAACCCGAAAGGTATTGCCGCTGCAATTATCCCCGTAAATATAAACGGCACCCAGAATACATAGAAAAATAAATCACCCGCGATTTTAAGAATGCCGCCGCTTGCATGCGCCTCGCCCAAAGCGTCTCCCGCGAATTTCATCGTCCCGTGCAGGAACTGAAACCACGCTCCGTCGGACCTGTACCTCAATACTGACCAGATTAACAGAAACAACATCGGGAATATTATGTTCAGCAAAAGTCCGAAAGATAATCTGAACCCTTCTTTCTTTTTGAGAAAATTATATAAAATGTAAACCGACAAAAAACCAAGCGCCGCCCACGCTTCGTATCTCATCATGCATGCCGCCGTAACGAAAACCGATGAAAGGAAATACTTTTCACTGTCGAAGAGAATAACAAATAAAAGAAGGAATAAAGTGAAGAGCGGTTCAGGCTGCGCAGTCGTTCCCATCAGTATCCCGAGAGGAAAAGCGGCTGCTATAATTCCCGATATCAGCGCTGCTCTTACTGAATCCGTTTTACGGGCAGCATAGTAATAAACCAGGAAAGGTATCGCGGACCACACTATCACGTTCATTAACCTCACTGCATGCATCCCCGCGCCTGAAAGCACGAACAGTGAATCAATGTAATGAAAAAGCGGCAGCCAGACCCAGTGCAGACTGAGATCGTAAGGATTCCTCACTATGTCCCTTGCGATTATGAAATGAGCGTAAGCGTCCGTGTCGCCGTCTGGCATCGTCAGCAGAAAATATACCTGCCATGCCAGTACCGCTATCACCGCCGCGGAGAGAACTATCAGCCCCTTATTTTTACCTGAGAGATTCACTGAAAATAATAAGGGCTGTCTGATTATTCAGACAGCCCTGCAAGTAGTGAAAAAGTTTATAAATAATTTATTGCAATTTAAGAAATCTTCTTCGCTAAGTCAACAACTCTGCAGCTGTAGCCCCATTCGTTGTCGTACCAGCCGATTACTTTAACGAGGCTGCCGAACGCCATTGTGGAAAGTCCGTCGAATATGCACGAATGATCGTTGCCGACTATGTCAGACGATACAACCGGGTCTTCCGTGTATTCAAGAATTCCCTTGAGGCTCGTTTCGGCCGCTTTCTTCATCGCCGCGTTTATTTCTTCTTTCGTTACGTCCTTGCTAAGTATAACCGTGAAGTCAGTTATAGAACCGTCGGGCGTCGGAACTCTTAATGAGAATCCGTCGAGTTTGCCCTTGAGATGCGGAAGAACTTTTCCTACAGCTTTGGCCGCTCCTGTAGTTGTCGGGATAATATTTACTGCTCCCGCTCTCGCTCTTCTTAAGTCCTTGTGCGGCTGGTCAAGCATAACCTGATCGTTAGTGTATGAATGGATCGTGTTCATGAAACCTTTTACGATACCGAAATTCTCGTCGAGAACTTTCACCATCGGCGCGAGACAGTTCGTCGTGCACGATGCGTTTGAAATAATCTTATGCTCGGGTTTCAGAACGTCGTCGTTCACGCCGAGTACCACTATTGCGTCAAGGTCGTCTTTCGGAGGAGCTGTCAGAATTACTTTCTTCGCTCCTGCAGTAAGATGCATCGCGAGCTTTTCTTTGCTCGTGAATACGCCTGTGGATTCGATTACAAGATCTACACCCTTCTTACCCCAATCCAGTTTCGTGGGATCCTTTTCAGCTGTTATAAGTATTTCCTTGCCGTTCAGGGTAAATCCGTTTTCAGTCGCCTTGAGTTCTCCCGGAAACTTGCCGTGAACGGAGTCATATTTCAGAAGATGTGTAAGCGTCTTCGCGTCTGTAAGGTCGTTTATAGCCACCACTTCGAACCCGCCCATTGCCATCATGCGCTTGAATACCAGACGTCCGATACGTCCAAAACCGTTTATTCCTACTTTTAATGCCATTTTAGCTCCTTTTAGTGAATATTTTAATAATTTTTACTGATTTTTTATAAAAATACTCAAATACTATGCAAAATTCAAATTATAAAAAACCCTGTCTTAAATTGATTTTCCAAACCGATTTCCGTATATTTGAAAACCTTTATTTTAAAGATTTTTAATAATTTATCGATATTTATATTAATGGCGACAACTTCAGATCTAAAAGCAGGGATTGTTATCAAGTTTAACGGTGATTTGCACCAGGTTTTACAGGTAGAACACAGAACACCCGGCAATTTAAGGGCATTTTATCAGGTAAAAATGCGAAATATGAAGAACGGAAAAATGATTGAAAACCGCTTCCGTTCAGGCGAGGAAATCACGATTGAAAGACTCGAACAGAAGGTATTTCAGTTCCTTTATAAGGACAATACCGAATACTATTTCATGGAAAATGAAACTTACGAGCAGATCCACCTGCTCGAGGATATTGTCGGCGATCAGGGCGAATTCCTGAAACCCGGCCAGGAAGTACAGATCCAGTTCCATAACAATAATCCCCTGTCACTCATACTGCCTCCGCATATTGTCGTGAAGGTAGTATCAGCGCCTCCTGCGGTTAAGGGAAACACATCCACAAACGCCACGAAGCAGGTTACTGTAGAGACGGGCGCGGTCATTAATGTTCCGCTTTTCATCGACGAAGGCGAGTTCATAAAGATTGACATCAGGACAAGGGAATACATTGAAAGAGTAAAACAATAAAAATTATTTAAACAATAAAAATTAATGAAAATGGACCTTAAGTATCTGCAAAAATTGATTAAAATGCTGGATTCGAGCAATCTGGCGGAAATCGAACTTGAAGAAGAAGGAACGAAGATAAAATTATCAAAACCGACACAGACAGTAGTGGCAGCAGCTCCTGCTCCCCAGTATATTCACGATACTCCTCTGCATCTTCATGCCCCGGCGGCGAAACCCGAACCGGAAAAGACAGAAGCAAAAGAGGAAGTACCGGCAAATCTCTACGAAGTACGCTCGCCTATGGTGGGAACATTCTATAAAGCACCGTCGCCCGACGCTGAACCATACGTTAAAGTCGGCGACACAGTGAAAGCCGGCGCAACAATCTGCATTATCGAAGCAATGAAACTGATGAACGAAATCGAATCTGACGTTTCAGGTAAAGTGGTAAAAATTCTCGCTGACAACGGCCAGGCCGTTGAATACGACCAGCCTTTAATGCTGATTGAGAAAGCTTAATTAATTTAAATCAAATAATGTTTAATAAGATTTTAATTGCCAACAGAGGCGAAGTCGCCCTGCGTATAATAAGAACTTGCAAGGAAATGGGCATAAAGACAGTCGCGGTTTATTCTACCGCCGACAAGGATTCGCTGCACGTCCGTTTCGCGGATGAAGCGGTCTGCATAGGCCCGCCTTCGGCGTCGCAGAGTTACCTTAGCATACCGAAGATTATCGCAGCGGCTGAAATCACGAACGCCGACGCGATCCATCCCGGCTACGGCTTTCTTGCGGAGAACGCCGAGTTCGCCGAGATATGCAAGGACTCCAACATAGTCTTCATCGGACCCACGCCCGAAATGATTACCAAAATGGGAGACAAGGTCACCGCGAAGGAATTAATGAAACAAATGGGCGTCCCGCTCGTCGAAGGAAGTGAAGGCAAACTTCATTCTTATGAAGAGATACGGAAAATCGCAGTTAAAACCGGCTTCCCTATCATGCTTAAAGCTGCGGCAGGCGGAGGCGGCAAGGGAATGAGAATTGTGCGCGAGGAAAGCCATCTCGAGAAGGCCGTGGAAGTCGCTATGAGCGAATCGCTCGCGGCTTTCGGTGACGATAATCTCTACGTTGAGAAACTTATCGAGAATCCGAGACACGTCGAGTTCCAGGTAATGGGAGACAAGTACGGAAATATCGTCCACATAGGCGAAAGAGACTGCACGGTACAGAGAAGGCACCAGAAACTTATCGAGGAAAGCCCTTCTCCGATTCTCGACGAAGAACTCCGAGAGAAAATGGCGGACGCGGCTATCAAGGCGGCAAAGTCGGTGAATTACGAAAGTCTCGGCACGGTTGAATTTCTCGTAGACAAAGACAGGAATTTTTACTTCATGGAAATGAACACGAGAATTCAGGTCGAGCACCCGATTACAGAAGCCGTGTCAGGCGTCGACCTCGTGAAGGAACAGATTAAAATCGCGGCGGGCGAAAAAATAACGAAGAAAAAACAGAAACTCGTCGGTCATGCAATCGAATGCAGGATAAATGCGGAAGACGTGAAAAACAACTTCCAGCCGAGCCCCGGACTAATTACGGCTTTCAATACGCCGGGCGGTCACGGAGTCAGAGTCGATACACACTGCTACTCGGGATATAAAATACCGCCGTATTACGATTCGATGATAGGCAAACTCATTGTCCTCGCAAATACACGCGAGGAAGCGATCACGAGAATGCTCCGCGTACTGGATGAATTCATTGTCGAAGGCGTGAAGACAACAATCCCCCTTCACAAGGAAATATTCAGGGAAAAGAAGTTCATCGAGAACGATTACGATACGAACTACATAGAAAAAAGAGAAGAAATAGAAGTATAAATCACTTATACAATGTTTAAGAATTTTGTTATCGCGGTTCTCCTGACGCTGCCTTTACTGGCTTTCGCTCAGGGGAAAAAGGATTCTCTGAAGAATACTAAACCGGATTCTTCAAAGATGAATACAGTGCAGATCGACACCGGGAGAATCATAAACCAGATTGATACGTCGGGGAAACAGATAATCAAAACCGATTCCCTGATAAACGCGAACGGAAAAGAAACCGTCAGGTTTACGAACCTTAACCTGTTCATATACATAACGATATCCGTCGCGGGATTTATTTTCTTTTTCTTCCTGTTCGTTAAAACATTGTTCAGGACATTCCATAAGACGAAGTCGACGAGACAGTCTTTGCTTCTCTCGTGGAATTTATTCTTTATAGTATCGGTTATATGGGTATTCATTATATGGGGCATCGTGGCGGGCCTCTGGTCATCAGCCGCGTTCATGACGATACTGATCTTCCTGTTCATCATGAGCCTGATAATGAGTATTATAGCTTTAAAAAGTAAATAACAATTGATGAAAAACACACACTATGCTTTAATACTCGGCGCATCGAGCGGTTTCGGAAAAGCGATTTCGCTGGCGCTCGCTAAAGACGGCGTAAACATAATAGGAGTTCACCTCGACAGGGCCACTACTATGCCCGACGTCGAAAAGGAAATAGAAGAAATAAAAAGCTACGGCGCGGAAGCGCACTTCTTTAATATAAATGCCGCGGACCCGCAGAAACGCGAAGAGGTCCTCGACAACGTGAAAGAAATTTTTTCGAAGAAAGAAAACCCGACTATAAAAGTCCTCGTGCACTCGCTCGCTTTCGGTACATTGAGGAAATTCGTCGATGAAGATCCCGTGAACCAGATGAACCAGAAACAGATGGAAATGACGGTCGACGTGATGGCACACAGCCTTGTTTACTGGACACAGAGCATCCTTGCCCGCGACCTGATGAAACCGGGCGGCAAGATATACGCGATGACATCATCGGGCGGTTCAAGAGTTATCGAATTCTACGGCGCAGTGTCGGCGGCGAAAGCATGCCTCGAATCGCACGTGAGACAGCTTGCGCTCGAACTCGGCCACAAGGAAATAGCAGTCAACGCCCTGCTCGCAGGCGTGACCGATACGCCGGCTCTAAGGAAGATTCCCAAGAACGAATCGCTCATAAACATGGCTCTGATGAGAAACCCGCAGGGCAAACTCACTGAACCGCAGGACATAGCAAACTTCATACTCGATAACTATAAACGCAACTCGCACTGGATGACCGGCTGCGTGATACACATAGACGGCGGCGAAACAATCAGCGGATTCTAAACCTGCTTGTCATTCCCGCGAAAGCGGGAATCCATTAGAATGTTGTCGTGAAAGATAAGAAGTAAGTTATTGTAATATCTTTAAACCCTGTCATTCCTGCATGCTCCTGGCAGGAATCCAGGAGAGAATGGCAAAAAGCAACGTGATAAAGTTCATACGAAAAGGATATCTCACCCTCAAATGCAAAGAATGCCACAAGGAACACTCCTTCGAAGGCAGAGACCTCGTATTCGACCCGTACGGCTCCGATGAATCCGGCAAGAAATACCTGTCCGTAACAGAATTCTTCTGTTCCTGCGACACGAAAATAAAAGCGGAAATCACTATCATCGAATCCCCTTCCGGCACAATAAAAGAAATTCAAAAAGAATCAAAGAACGCGGAGATAAAGGGTATGCCCGGCATATCCATACTTAGCATATGACACAAAAAGTTTTTGACAACAGGGAATTCCGTTTCTTTATAACGGCCCGCTTCTTCTTCACGATTGCAATTCTGATGCAGTCCGTCATAATCGGCTGGCAGGTTTATGAAATCACGAAAGACGCGTTCTCTCTCGGCATGGTCGGGCTCTTCGAAGCGATACCCTCAATAATCACCGCTCTTATATCAGGTGTAATAGTTGACCACCAGGAGCGCAAGAAAGTCCTCGCCTTCGCGTACATACTTATGCTCTTTTGTTCGACTTCCTTATTCATCGTATCTTCCGACTTCATTCCCGCTTTATCCGCGGCAAAAATACACGCGATGTATGGAATAATATTCCTCACGGGAATCTCGCGCGGATTCTATATGCCGGCGGCTCAGGCATTGCTCGGACAGATTGTCGACAAGGAATTGTATCCCCGCGCAGTCAGCTGGAATGTATCAACCTGGCAGGTCGGTGCTATAAGCGGACCGGCAATCGGCGGATTCATTTACGGATTCTTCGGTACAAGTGTAACTTACCTCGTGATAATCGCGTCAATCGTAATCGCCGTAACAGCATTGATGATGATTCGCCGCAAACCGAAGCCCGCGCAGACAAATCAGCCGATATTCGAACGCCTCACAGGCGGAATAAAATTCGTCTTCAACAGAAAAATCATACTCGGCTCTATGACACTCGACCTCTTCGCCGTTTTATTCGGCGGAGCGACAGCATTGCTGCCCGTATTCGCCTCCGACATACTCGACGTCGGACCGAAAGGACTGGGAATACTCAGAGCGGCTCCATCTGTCGGAGCGGTGCTGATGGCATTTTATCTCACGAAACACCCGCCCGTAAAAGGAACGGGAAAACTACTGTTTACGAACGTGGCTGCATTCGGAGTATGCATGATAATATTCGCAATCTCGCAGAATTTTTATTTATCCGTACTCGCATTAGGGTTAAGCGGAATGTTCGACAGTGTAAGCGTTGTAATCCGTCAGACGATACTCCAGATATTCACGCCTGACGAAATGAAAGGACGCGTCGCGGCGGTAAACAGCATATTCATCGGCTCCTCGAACGAAATCGGCGCATTCGAATCCGGACTCGCCGCGAAACTCCTCGGCACAGTCCCCTCCGTCATCTTCGGCGGCATAATGACATTAATCATCGTCTTCTCCGCCTCATTCGCATTCCCTACACTCCGCAAGATGGAGTTGAGATCCAAATAAATAATATCATGTAGAGAGAACGAATTAAACAGACTCTCACTGATGATTTTTTGCTCTATCCGTTCTTATCCGTCTAATCCGCTCTTTCTGTGTGTAGTCTAAATAATAAAATATCTGTGAAAATCTGTTCCATCGGCTCTTTCAGTGTCCCCTAGTTACTTTTTTTCACTATATAATCAATTCGGATATGACTATTTTCTCTTAATTTACGTATAATGAATATGGCAGATCCATTCAAATTACCGGAAGAAAAGGATAAAGGGGCCGACAGAACCGCGCCCGAAAAATCATCCGTGGAAAAAGGCTCGCTCGAACTGAAAACCCAGGAGTTCATGCCGACCATTCTCATCGGCCTCGGCGGAACAGGCAAAGAAGTCATGCTCAGAATCAGACGCCAGTTCGTGGAAAAATACGGCTCACTCAACGACTTCCCTATCACTTCGTACCTCTACATCGATACGGATAACGCGCCCGCCGAAGAAAGCGGCATCGCAAGGGAAAGAGATTATCTCATTAATGAAATCGATTTTAAACCGTCGGAAAAGGTTTTCAATCCCGTCAATCCCTCGGATTATATTCACAGAATAAACGACATTCCCCATATCAAGGAATGGCTCAACACAACGGGCGAAATCGGCAAACTCGGCACGATGAATACAGGCGCCGGTCAGATACGCCCCGCAGCGCGTCTCGCGCTGTACCATAACTTCGACGAGATTGTTTATAAACTCGCTTCCGCGAAATCGACAATCACCGATTCGCGCTCAATCAACGTCGTAAAGGAAAGACATAATATTAAGAACGTCAATACCGAAAAGATAAACGTGTACGTGATTACATCCGTCAGCGGCGGTACGGGTTCGGGTATGTTCGTCGATTTTGGTTTCCTCATCAGACATCTTTTCAGGAATCAGGCAGTTTCTTCATGCTACATTGTTCTTCCGAAGATTTATCAGGGCTACGGCAAGGAAAGAGTTTTCGCCAATGGCTATTCCGCTTTGATGGAACTCGAGCATTACAACCTGAAGAATCCGTTCAACGTTGCCTGGAAGAAGAACGAGAACCATAAATTCCAGCCGGGTGTTTATGATGACGTTTATCTCATCGACGGCGAGAACTGCAAGAACCTCTCGCTATCCGAACAGAGCAACCGCGACATTTACAAGATGATTGCCGACACGATTTTCCAGGACTTCTCAAATTCCGATTTCGCGAATTACAAGAGAGGCGTCCGCGTGAATCTCGTGCAGTACAAGCAGAGGCTCTATCCCGACGACAACACTGTATCCGAAAATACTTTTTCGAGAAAATATTCCACGCTCGGACAGGCAACAATTTCGATTCCCGTAGACAGGATAATACTCGCCTGCGCGTATAAACTCTGTGAAGATATTATAAATTATTACCTGACTTTCGCCGAAGGCTCGCAAAGCAGCATTGACGCGTATCTCCGTGAAGAGATGCTTCCCGAACTCGGAATACTCGAATCGAATTCGAAACACCAGTTATTGAATTCGCTGTACAGCATGGGAGAAAAGTCGTCGATACAGTCGCAGATAAAGACGTTCCTCAACAACCTGAAGAACGAACTCGTCAGCGGCAAACGAGGCGACAAGTGGTCGACGTTTATCACTTCAGAAAAGCAGAAGTTCGACACGAATTTCAAGGACGACAACGACATCACGAGGAAAGGTCTGTTCTATTCGCAGATATACGCGAACAGAACGAATTTGATAAACAAACTCATAGGCGACCGCGACAGGAACATGATGGGAAGTCTTGAGAGAAAAATTAATTCTCTCATAAACGATTCAACGAGAGGCGTGTTCTATGCAATCAGCCTGCTGAGAAGACTGCAGTTCATTCTCACGAACGGCAATTTTGATTACATACCGGCTTATGAAAAGGAAATAAAGGACCTTCAGATACTCGTATCAAGGCTTGAAGCGGAAGTAAAGAGCCGCATGCAGGATTTGAGAGAGGACGAATCGCGCTCCAAACTCAACATAATGCGCAAAGCCGCGATGGAAGGCACTCTCGAAAAGCTCCTCGGAGTCCTCGACGAGTATTACAATGCGCTCATAAAACTACATTCACGCTATTACGCGAAGGAAATCTGCCAGAGAGTTCTCGCCTTGATTGAAAGAGGAGCGAAGACGGATGACGGCAAGATACTTTTTACAGGTCTGATAAGCGATATCAACAAACTCACGGGCAACCTCGGAATACTGAAAGACAATTTCAGAAGAAAATACGATTATTTCATACAGAGACAGGATACGAGTTTCAACCTGAACATATACGAACCCGACGACGTCAAGAACGAATATTATCTGCGTTACATCGGCAGCGGACAAAGCGCAACCGACAGGATTAAAGTTCTCGCTTTCGAACTGCTTAAAGAACTCAACGCTTCCGACGTTACCGATATCGTGAACATACTCAAAGACAGCGATGCGAAGATTGTCGAAGAGAACATGCTGCGTTTCGCAAGAAAGCAGTTCGAAGGTATAAGGCAGGATTACAACATCACCGAAATCCTTTTCGAGCGCGATATATTAAGAAGCGAATCGAAGATCAGAGGAATGCTAAATCAGGCGTTCCCCTGGCTTCGTATAAATGAAGTACCGGGCAGGTTCAAACTCGACGATTCAGCGAAAAAGTTCTACATAGGCGTGAGAACAAACACTCCTTCGTTCTCGAAGTTCAAAAACCTCATTACGTCAATTGCAGGTAACGCTATTGAGTTCAAGGATTCAGCCGACAACTCCTCGCTCACTTTCTATACCGAATGGGCAGGATTCCCGCTGTTCTATTCATACACGATTTCTGAAGAAATGAAGAACTATTACAAAAACCTCGCTAAGAATTCGAACATAGACCTTCATACTCACAAGAACTATTTCATATACGGAGATATTATTCCGCTCACGAACGAAGAAAAGAAGAAATACGACGAGTCTTACAAGGCGTTCATACTTGGTCTGATATTCGGACTCTTCGATATCGATTTCGAACTCAATCCCGCTACGGGAAGCAGGAGCGCCGTGTTTAAATACACGCTTCAGGAAGGCATAACCGTGAGCAGGACAGAACAGTTAGGCATCGAATCGAGACTGATTAACAGGCTTTTCGAAGAGGACGGACCCGAATCGATGAGATATAAAATCCTGAAAGAAGCCGAAGCAGCAAAAAATAAATTCATAGACAAGAAACTTTTCGCGGAAGTGCTTCTTATTTTCGAATATTATTACGAAAATATTTACAAACTTGAAGAGGTTGAGATAGCCGGACAGGCGAAGAAGAAGACCGAAACGTACCAGTACAAGATCGTCAGGGAACTGGCGCGTGAGATCGAGAATTATATACCTTCGGAAGAGAAAGACTCATTCGTGGATAAGGTAAAAGCGATGAGAAAGAATCTCGATTCATTCTCGTTCCTCTGCGGCGACGGCAGCAAGAGAGTCCTTAAGGTAAAGCAGCTGCTCGAAGGTATCACAGAAGAACCCGTTAAGAAGACAGCTTCTGCACGGGAACAAAAAAATAGTTCTTTCAGTTTAGATGAATTGAAGAAACTTAAACAGGCGCTCGACGAAAACCTGATAACACAGGACGAATACGATGCAGCCAAGAAACGTATATTAAATTTATAAAGAATTATGCCGACATACGATTACAAATGCGAAAACTGCAACGAAACATTTGAAATCTTTCAGTCTATAAAAGACAGCCCTGCAAAGTTATGCCCTTCCTGCGGGCACGAGACTCTGAAGAAGATGGTAAGTCTTCCGGCAGGACTAATATTCAAAGGAACCGGGTTCTATCTTACGGATTATAAGAAGAAATCTTCTCCTTCTACGGAAAACTCATCAAAATCGGAGACTCCTTCTACTACTATCAGCGATACTAAATCCGAGAAGAAGGAAACAAAGAAGAGTTCAGGCAAGAAAAAGAAATAATTTCTGTTGCCCACGGTTTTAACCGTGGGAATAATAATAAGGCATAAAAGAAAAACCGATTTTACGGTTTCAGTGAACCCGTAAAATCGGTTTCTGCGTTCCCAAAGAGGACTTTGGGAACGAGGAGTAATTAATCAGTAAATTTCCTACTTTCCGTTCTCTTTGCTCATTAGCAAGTACCTGTCCAGACTGAAATTCTCGCCCAGGTAAAGTTTCTTCACCTTCTCGTCCGTCGCAAGCGCTTCGGCCGTACCCGAACGGAATATCTTGCCTTCTATGAGAATGTAAGCTCTGTCTACAATGGAAAGCGTCTCGTGAACGTTGTGGTCTGTAATGAGTATCCCGATTCCCCTGTCCTTTAGATGCGCTACTATTCGCATTATATCTTCAGAAGCAATCGGGTCAATGCCGGCGAAAGGCTCGTCGAGAAGTATGAACTTCGGGTCTGATGCAAGCGCTCTCGCTATTTCAGTCCGGCGCCGCTCTCCGCCCGACAGCATGTATCCCTTTGAATCTTCAATTTTCTTTATGCTGAAATCATGAAGCAGTTTCTCGCATTTGTCTTCTATCTCATCCTTGTCGAGATTCATGAACTGAAGAATCGAAGTTATATTTTCACGCACAGTCATCTTCCTGAAAATCGACGGCTCCTGCGGCAGATAACCAATTCCCGCCTGCGCGCGTTTATACATCGGGTATTTCGAAATGTTGTCGCCGTCAAGCTCAATTTCGCCGGCGTTCGGCTTCACCATGCCGCATATCATGTAAAAAGTCGTCGTCTTACCCGCTCCGTTAGGACCGAGAAGGCCGACTATTTCGCCCTGCTTCACTTCAACAGTGACGTCGTTGACTACAACGCGCTTCTTGTATTCCTTGACAAGGTTGAATGCTTTAAGTGTACTCTTGCTCATCAGAATTTCGATACTATTTTAACCATATCTTCAACGGCTTTCTGAAGTCCGACGTAAACCGCTTTCGATATTATCGAATGGCCTATGCTCACTTCCCGAATCTCGGGAATGTTCAGGAACGGGAAAATATTAAAATAATTAAGCCCGTGCCCCGCGGTTACTATCAGATCCATTTCCGACGCCATCCGCGCTACCGAACCGATCTTGCTAAGTTCCTGTATCTGCGCGTCTTCGGAAACGCTGTTGGCGTACTTTCCCGTATGTATCTCGATTATATCCGCGCCTACTTCAAGCGCGAGATCCACGTTCTTCGGATCCGGATCTATGAAAAGACTTACGAATATTTCCTTTTCCGAAAGCTCCGATATAACGTCCGTAAGCCTGTCTTTCATCGACGCTATATTCAGCCCGCCCTCCGTCGTTAATTCCTTCCTGTTTTCAGGAACAAGAGTGACAAGATCAGGCAGAACTTCGCAGGCAATCTTCACCATCTCGTCGGTGGCTGCCATTTCAAGGTCAAGCTTCGTCTTGACCACTTCCCTTAGAAGACGCACATCACGGTCGTTTATGTGACGCCTGTCCTCACGCAAATGGCATACGATTCCCTCTGCCCCGGCAAGCTCGCAGATACCGGCTGCTATTACAGGATCCGGTTCTATTTCGCCTCTCGCCTCTCTTAATGTCGCTATATGGTCTATGTTGACGGCTAATTTCATAACTTATTATAATATTGAGTAATAATTAAAATTGTACCTTAAAACAGAAATAAAATCTATTGAAAACATCACCGCAAAATGCAGAAGCCAGCTGTACACGAAGGACCTGCTTCTCAATGCCTGAATGCCGAGAATTATTCCCGCGAAAATCGAAGCGAAAAGCTCCAGGTCCGGCTTCCCTTTATGCAAGATAAAGAACGGAATCATCTGAATAAATATAGTATAATATCCCAGTTTATCCTTAAGCCCGAATAGCATGTACCCCCTCCACAGAAATTCCCAGCCCAGCATGTATACGAGAATGCAAAGTTCATACGCCATCAGAAGCGGAATGTCGCTTCTTAAAGCCGCTCCGCCCTGCGGATAAGCTGCTGCGAAATCTTCGGATGCGGACACTATCCAGACTATAACTAGCATCACAGCGTAAAATATTCCCGCCGTCAGAATCCCGAATTTCAGGTCCCCTGCCGCAAAACCGAAATCGGAAAGCTTCTTTTTGAAAATCAGCTTGATGGACAGGGCCGGTATAAGGAACATCAGAGTTCCGTCCGTAAGGAACCAGTAAATTCTTGAATTAAGCTTGTTGATTCCGAAATGGTCGTAATAGAATGAAGGGCTTGCGAATGTAAGCGAAATAAATACTATAATCGCGACAGAAATGAAAATATACACCGTACGGAAATCAAGCTTCCGCGTCTCTTCTTTCAGCTTTTTTATTTCATCCGAAAAATACTTTATCAATTATCGGCCGCCTTTTTCTTAATTATGTACTGGAACCTCTGCGGTTCGCTTTTAATCACGGAAAGCTCGTCTGAAAGCTCTATCGATGGTTCAATATATCCCTGCTCGTCGTTTTCGATTGTCTTGAAATTCACTCCTACTTTGATTTCCGACGGATTCAGTTTTGAAAGCAGTTCGACTCCGCCTCTTAGAGATACGCTTATTCTCGGAGGAATTATCAGCACCTCCCTGTCGGGCGGCACACCGTATATCTCGACATCTATATCCTCAAATGTCTTCTCCGCAGACAGCTCGACCCTGTATGTTACAGTTATCAGTTTCGGCTCGATCTTCAGGTTGTTGCCGAGAGAATCCATTAATCTGACCTGCTTTGTGATACCCGCATTTATATCCCGGAATACAACTGTTTCTGTTCCGACATACTTCAGTTTTGAAACAAATGAATTTGCTCCGGTTACGCTGACCGAATCGGGTGATAATTTCGGACTCCCTATCATCATGTATCCGTCTTTAAGCGTTATGCTTGTATTGTTCTTTACCTTTACCATCTTCGTGACGATATTGTCAAAGGAAAGATCGATGTACTGCGGACTTATGCCGATAACAGCAAGTTCCGGAGGAAGATTCAGCAGGTCGGGAAGGTTCTGGCCGAGATCGATTTTTGAATCGTTCCTGTATGATGTAATATCGAGATTCAGCGAGAGATTCTTCGCTGCCAAAAGTTTCAGTATACCCCACCCCTTTCCTTTCAGCGTAATACTGACGTTCTCGGGTATATCATTTGAAACACCCTGCGTCTTCGATGTTTTCAGGTTTAAAGGAACGCTTAACTCGTATGTATACGAGAGATTTAGGTTGACATATATCCACAGAACGAGTGAAAAAAAGAATGTATTTATGAGTATAATGATGCTTCTTTTCATTACATCTTTCTTAATTTTTCCTTCCAGTCGTTATCGGTAAGTTCGTTCTTTATTGTCGAATGCATCAGGTAATAAGCGCCCTCATCGGTGCTTACGATCTCGCCGAACACGCACATTGTGCCTCCCTGCAGGTTGTCGTAGGTCCATATCTCGTAATTCTTCGTGTTGGCTTCCATATAATGGCGTTCGACTTCGCTTGGAGGTCCGTAAATTATGTAAATCCGGCCCCTGTCTGATTTCCACCCTTCAGTAAAACTCTGTTTGAATTTTGTGTTTGCCTCCTTAAGCCTCTTGAAGTATTCATCCCTTACTTCAATCCTCGGAGTCTCAGGGCTCGCATCCCTCTTCTTCCAGAATCTGTACATGAATTTTCTCTTCTCGTCGAGTGTTTTTAGCTTTTCATAATCGTTCTTGTCTGAAGGCGTTCTCACGTATAAGGATTTGTCGAATTCATCGTCGAGAGCCTGTTCGGTTAATGTTATAAACTCGCTTTTCAGAAATCCCTCGTCGTCCGTTATCGCATAGTTAGTCTTAGCTGTGCTGAAGACGAAAAACTTTTTCTCCGACTCGGCTATGGTTTCGGCTCCAGACGTTACCGCGATTTTTAGCAGGTATGAGCCGCTCTTTAGAGTATCAACTCCGAAAGTCCCGTAAAGGCTCATTATATCGTTATTAGCCTTTATGCTTTCCTTTTTTATAATGACAGTGTCCCCGTTAAGACCTGTGACTGTCATGTTCACCGTAGCTTCAGACTCCTGAAGCCTGCTTTTAAGCCCGTAAAGCTCGTAATAGTAATAAAGCGATTTAATTGTATTCCCGAAAAGAGAATTCGGATTCGGAACAACTTCATATCCGAATTTATAAAAGCTGCTTTGCTTGTTGGTTGATTTTTCTATTCCTGTCGAAAGCTGTATGTTGCTCATCCTTGCTGGCGAGACAGTAAAGACAGGAACCGAAAAACTGAACCTGACAGTATCGCAGCGCGCAGGCGATTTGTTATCGCTGCCGACAAGAATCAGGCTGTAATTCTTACCCGCGTCAATAAAAAGCGTTAACTGGGATATTTCCTTGTTCTTGAGTTTCGAAGAGGATGTATCTGTAGTGCTCATATTGAGCATGAAATCCTTGTTTACGATTTCCGTCTTCGAATCCTCGTCAGTCAGCTTCACTCCGAGCACTGCGTGCGCCACGTAATAATTATTTTCGTAGGCGTACTTGAACGAGTTATGGTAAAAATTAAAATACACTTCAAGTACGGATTTTGTATCCGAATAACGGAAAAGCGAATAGTCCGCGTCCAGCATGAATTTGCCCTGTGCAGGAGCGAAAGAAGGAGCGGCAAGCAGGAGAAGAAGTATAATGATATTTTTAACTCTTTTCATTGCGACGAAAATTATTATAAATTAAAAAGGCCGCCTTGTATAAGGCGACCTTTTATAAAAATTAACTGTTTTTAGAAACCGACATGCAGCGTGAAATACTGATTCGTATTGAATGCATCTTCCTTTACGAATTTATACGCGTAATCGATTCCGAGGCTGACCGCGCCGAAGGGGTACCTGAGACCGACACCGAACGTCGGACCCCAGAGGTTTTCATCGTTGACGCCGTCAAGATAGTTTACGTACGCGCCTCTAAGATAGATTATCTTGTTGAAGTTGTACTCTAAACCGAATCTTGCTTCGTCGCTGGTGAATGACCCGTTCATGAACGTGCCTGCGAGCAGGAAGTTGTGTTTGCCTTTGTCAAGCGAGAAATTGTACGACGCGCCTAATTCAAGGTTTGTCGGAAGATCAAATTCCGCAAGGTTAACTCTTCTTGCCACCTGGCCGTTGGGGTCGGTGTATGTCCTGTCAAGACCCGAACCGTCGAATTTCATCGATGTTCCGAGATTCTTGATTGCGATACCGAACCGTAATCCGGTCTTTCCGCCTATGTACTGAAGACCAAAATCGAACGCAACGCCTGTCGCGCTGACTTCGGCTATTCTCTGGTTTATAAGCTTCAGGTTCGCGCCGAAACGGATCTTGTCAGTCATCGCGCGCGCAAGACTAAGGTTCGCAGTCAGGAACAACGGCTTGAATGTTGAACCCGTGCCGTCGGGATAATTGACAGTCGTCACGATTTCCTCGCCGAACGTCATAGCTTTGACGCCCACGCCGAGGTTCCCGATGTTTCCTAATTTAACAACACCCGCGAGATACTCGATCTTGATATCCGCGATGTATTGGTTGTGCGAGAACATGAATTCCCCACGGTCGGTGCTCAGTGATGAGAGACCTGCCGGATTCCAGTACATGGCATCAATGCCTTCCGTACATGCAAGGTTTGATCCCTGAAGCGCTGTTCCGACAGAGCCGACGGGTATTAAGAGTTCCGGGGCAGCGCTCAAACCGAGTTTTTTACGTGGGCCTGAATATACCGTTCCGCTGATGAGTATCAGCATTAACAGTATGGTTATATTTTTAAATTTTACTGCCATAATTTTTGTGATTAAATTTTTAAAATTTCCTTTTAATATTAATCTATCATTAAACATCGTTACCTTACGTCAATCCTTTCTTCCGCAGTAAATACCGCCATCTTCATCACTTTTTGTCCCACGTTAGGCACGTCAATTAATACTATGTATAATCCGGATGCTATCGGTACCAGATCCTGATTCTTAAGGTCGTAGTTCATCTGCGAACTCTGGTCGCTCTTGTTTAGAGTCCTGATGAGCACACCGTCGATAGTGTAAATCTTTATCTTGCAAACCGACGGCAGATGCCTGAACGATACGAACCTGTTAACGTTCGATGTTTCAAGATCGTTGTATCCGTAATACGGATTCGGCACGATTCTGATATTGTTGAGCTCGGAAGTCGCAAGCGTCGTGCTGTATGCGCTCTTCTTTGTCTCGAAATCATACCATAACGGAATTGTTCCGCTGAAGTACGGCCTTGATGCCGTGTACGGATAAATCCAGAATACGTCGCCGTTCGCGTAAGTCTGACCTTGTTCGAGTCTCGGCGACCAGATATACATTATGTCAAAGAAACTGTTTATGTAAAGGTTCTTGTTCTTGTAACCTGCTGTCGCTCCCGCATCGTATGTCGATCCGAATACGTATACAAGAAGCTTGTTTCCGAGAGAGTCGGTTGTGGGCGTGAATCCGTTGCCCGGCACGATATCGTCGGAGGTCACAATAGCGCAGTTGAGCTGGCGTACAAGACTGTTGTCCGTACTGTCAACCTGCCACACTGTGAACGGAACCTTGACGGAGTCAGCGTATACAAAGTAAATATCCTGTGTAAGCGATGTATCCTTGTAATGATACGCGTACTGTCCGTTGTTAAGATCGGAGAATACTATCTTTACGTTTCTTAACGCATCCGGTTTAAGCTTGGACGCGATGTTGTTAAACGTGTTCGCAGTAGGATAGCTTAAGCTCATGCTTGTAGACTGCCATTTGTACGAGCTCGTGAAGTTTCTGCTTCCCTTGAACACGTTGGCAGGCGCGTTATTCCTAAGATAATCCCAGCCTCTCATTCTTGTCTGCATCGAATCGTAGTTCTTCGAACTGCTTATCGGGTCCCTGATAACGCCTACGTTCTGAGGTGTCTTTATCTTATTGATGTTAATAAGCACGCCGTCTATTATTCTTGCTGAATCCTGTGCTGTGCCCGTTGACCACTTTAAGAATTTCTTTACAGTGTCATACGAAGCTCCGCCGTTGACTGACCTTAATACCGAATAGGTCGTGTCGGGCGATCCCGATCCGTTGACGCTGTTGAAGAGTACTCTGTACTTTGCGTCTACTATCGCGCTCTGGTTTACTACAACAGGCGCAACGCCGAGGTCTCTCCTGTTCGTATAGACAGTATCTGAATTCTTGAATGTAAACTGCGTTCCCATCAGAGGCGCGTCGGGTCTGACGACCTTGATCGTGTTGATGGAAAGCGGGTTTCTCTTAATCTTTCTGTATCCTGTCTTCGGGTTTGTTTTGTATGCGTACGCTATTACCGCGAAGTAATATGTTCTTCCGTATACAAAATTCTGCTCGCTTCCCTGAAGGTCAGGATATTGTGTTTTTTCAAGCGTTATGCTTCTGTTTATACCTGTGTTCGGGAATCCTTCCGGAACCGACTGCAGGTAAGGAGGACATACCGGGATAGCAGTGTTGCCGCCCGCTACGTTCTGTATTGTATCTACAATGTAGCCTACGGTGTCGACTTTATCGTATGTCTTTATGAGTTTTATGTTCGAATTCATCGTTTCCGGCTGATAGAAATCCGGAATCGAACCGTTGATATCGGCTATCTGATAAATTTCGTAACCTTCGAACTTCCAATAGCTCGTATCTGACCTGGGCTGAATCAGTGAGTCGAAAATAAGATAATTTTCGGCTTTGTCGTCCCATGAAAGAATTATGTTGCACTTTCCGTTTCCTTTGTCAACATAACTTACTGATGTTGTTGGCAATGAAATATCCGGTGATTTCTTGAAGTTCACGTCGAACAGCGACTGCGCCGCCATGTCGACTCTTTTTAACCTTGTTACAGCGTTCTTGTTGTTTGTTCCTCTCGCGACGAGCTGCGCAAGTACGATATGCTGCGTGTCGCCGGGATTTACTGTATATGTGTCCTTACCGGAGTTGAAGATGAATCTTCTGTCTCCCGGAGGGCTGAGGAATGTCGCAGTTGTATCGCCGCCGAGACAGTTCTTTATGACCGCGAGGTTGGCGTTACCGTTGTAACCGAATTCTGTCCAGCCTTCACCCGTTTCGGGATTGCCCGGATAAAGTTTCTTCACTCTGGGCTTTGTTCCGTAAGGAGCAAACCATGACGAACCGTCTTTCTTTACACCTGTAAGGTATCTGTAAGCTTCGATGGGCTGTGACGG
Source organism: uncultured Ignavibacteriota bacterium (assembly GCA_903831845.1). Lineage (GTDB taxonomy): Bacteria > Bacteroidota > Ignavibacteria > Tepidaquicellales > Tepidaquicellaceae > CAIKZJ01. Next base: position 12,280 of record CAIKZJ010000026.1, on the reverse strand, counting down.
GTCCTGCTCGCAGGCAATACCGCCGCTTCCCGTATTCGTGAAGTACACGAAAGAGGTCATGCCAAGCTGTCTGTAACCGACTTTCTTAACTTTGTTGTCCGAACCCGGAGGATCGTAATATACAACGGAATCCGAAGGATTGCCTGTATATTCGAGCGGGCTAAGGAAGAAGTCCATGCCGGAGCAGGGAGGATTCTGTCCGTATGACGGAGGATTTCCTGTTCCGTCCATGTTGTCTGAATTGAAGCAGTATCCCATGTTCGCTACAGTATCGCAGCCGATGTAGTCATCAGCGGCGTCGCCGAGGTCGGGGTCAACTACTACGCCGAAATGCGTTTTTTCCCACGCATTCGTGTTCTTGTTGATAACTGTGAAACTTAAGAACTGTATGTCGTTAAGACCGTCTTCGTTGTATGCCCATGCAGTCAGGTGCATTTCCGACATGATCGGGGCCGTACCGCCCGAGAAACCTTCACTCTGGAAGTGAGTTTCCGGGAAACCGTCCGTCATGCAAACGAATATTGTCTGTGTTGCGTCTTTAATACCGGGTTTGTCTATTCCCTGATCGAAAATTCCGTTACCGTTTTTATCAACAAAAGGAGCTCCGTAGGGAACCATCTTGTACCAGTTTACATAGTCCGCCGATGTTGAATCGTCGACGGTCACTTTATAAAGCTTGAAATCGTTGTTCGTAACGGGCGCTCCGCCTACTCCGTTAATGTAACCGGGAGCGTATTCACCCTGATACGAGTTTGATGCAAGCCTTAACTGATTCTGTATGTATGTTCCTATCGAAAGACCCGCGGTGAATATCGCGAACCTGTTCGAGCCCTTAGGCCACATGAAGCCCGGGGTGTTGTTCGTCCTGATATCCAGGTCGAAAATACCTGTGTTCTGCACCCAGGTATCGATGTTGTTCGCATCAAACCTTATCTGAGTCTTGACAACCCTCGGGAAATACTGGACTGTGGGCGTTCCGTTTTGAAATTCGATTCTTGGCTTTGCGTATGTATTCATACATACCAGCAAGGCCAGGAATGTTATTATTAATACAATTTTTTTATTCATATTCTTAAAAATTAATTTTTAAACTTAATTTTTACAACGATACTCTGATACCAAATCTTACTTGTCTCGGTGAGCCCCAGTTCCTGTAATATATTGCTTTCAGTCTTATCGGCTCATAGTATTTGTACGCCGCGTTCGAGCTTGAACCTGTCGGTGTGTTGAGGTAACCGTTGTCTCCCGGGAGTCCGGTCGCGCCGAATACCGAGTTCACGATTTCCGCGTTCAGCAGGTTCTGAACGTATACGTAGAAATTCCAGTTTGACTTCCAGATTTGAACATTCTTATCCAATTTCAAATCGAACCTTAATGACCAGTTTGTATATAACGAATTTTTAGTCGACAGCACTCTTCCGTCGTCACCGTTGTATGTCGTCGGTAATTCTCTCGCTGTGTAAGGCCTTCCGCTGTTGAACGAGAACAGTACGTTGAGACCTAACTGTTTGAGAACCTGACCGAGGAATCCCTGCGGTACGTCGTTTGTGCCGAAACGATAGTCGACGTTAACGGATCCTGTGTGCCTCTGATCGTAATCGAGCGGGAACACATAGTTCGGGAATCCTGCGTCAGGATTCGTCGGATCCGCGTTGTTTCCGAGGTAGAATTTCGAATCGGGGTTTGAACCGATACCCGATGCGTATAATAAAGTGTAAGCAAAATCAACAGCAAGCCTGTTCATTCTTCTTAAACTGAGATAGAACTCAAGACCTCTTGAAATACTGAAGTCCGTGTTGTAATATGTCGCGTAACCCGATGTCGGGTTTCCGTTTATTATCTGACCGGATACTCTCTTGATACCGATCTGGTCTTTTGTTTCCCTGTAGTAAACCGTAAGACCCATGTCGACGAAATCACCGACTCTCTGTTTCACGCTGATTTCATACTGGGTTAACTTTTCGGGTTTAAGTGTCGGGTTTTCATAAACGTCCTGAACTGAATTGTTCAGAGCCGCGTAGAAAGCGTTCCTTGATATGTAAAGGTTCGAAAGGTTCGGCATCTGCACGAACTTTCCGAAGTTTGCGGAGAATACCATCTTGTCCGTTATCGGGAAAGAGAATCCGAGTCTCGGGCTGAAGAGTATTTCCTTGTCGTTGTCAACGTATAAATCCGGCGAAAGAAGCTGGCCGGTATTTGTGTTGTATACTTCAGCTATGTTCTTAAGTACTTTCGTGTTCACATCGAGGTAGTCCATTCTGACACCGGCGTTGACTGTGAAATCACCAAAGTCGATCTTGTCTCTGAGATAAGCGCCTGCAACTATGGGATGATAAGGATCAACCGTAGTCGGGTCTACCAGATTTCCGTTCCTGTCCTTAACTTCGTACCCGTAGAATCTGCCGGAATTGTTTCTTCCGTACCAGATCGACATCGGGTCGAGGTCTGTCATGGCCAGTTCGTATGCGTAGTTAGCCGCTATCTGTTTCAGAGTGTGATACCTGTACTCGCCGCCGAACTTAACTTCGTGGTCGCCGGCTTTCTTTGAGTTGATAGCCCATGTCGCGTCAACCTTGCCGCCCATGTAGCTTACGTCAGTCTTTGAATATGCGCCGTAAATCGTTCCGGCTCTCGAGAACAGACTCTGATAATTCGGATCCGCGCCTATGTTTGAACCCTGCTGGTAACCGTACGTTATCATCTGGGGATTGTAAAGCGTGTCGCCGTATTTGTAAACGTCGTCCCACCAGATGTTGTCTCCGGTTTCGCTGACGGTTCTGTATCTGTTGAACTGAAGTTCGTAGAAGAACTTGCTCGTTACGTTATGAACAAGCCTTCCGTATATCTGCTGGTCCATCTGTTCAGCTCTCGGCATCCTGTCGATGTTAGCCATCATGTATGCCGAACTGAAGAATCTCCTGTTGTTCTGTGTCTGCATGAAACCGAACCTCAGGTTGATGGGGATCTGTGCCTTTGTTTCGTTCAGATTGATGCTGAGCCTGCCGCTGTAGTTCCAGAGGCTCTGCGAATTGTTGGGCGTAATCTTGTAATCTTTGTATCTCGGATCTTCGAGATAAGGGTATATCTTTTCGCCTATCCAGCTGTTCTGGTAGGATTTGAGCCACTGTCTTTCAACAGCGCCGGCGAAATTGATCACATTGGCAAGTCCCTTTTCAGGGAAAAGCGGACCGGACAATGTGAAATTGTAAAGATTGTATCCCTGCGATACCGTCTTAATCCAGTCGCCCGCGAGAACGTCAGAAATGACTTCCGCTGATCCTGAATATCTTTCAGTACCTCTTCTTGTTGAAACGTTAATGACGCCCGCAAGAGCGTTACCATATTCCGCTCCGAATCCGCCCGTTAGAACCGATACTTCCTGCATAAGGCTGTTCGGTACGTATGCGGATGATGAACCGTCAAGCGGGTTGGTTGTCGCCATACCGTCGACGATTATAAGGTTTTCCGAGCTTCTGCCGCCGCGGATGTTGATGCTTGTTCCTCTTTCGTCAGTTATGACACCGGCTGTCTTCGAGGCGATGTTCGTTATACCTCTTAAACCTGCGTTGTCAATCGACTCCTGAGTAACGAGCCTACCGCTCTGGTCGACCTCGATACCTTTTCTCTCAGCTTCGATTACGATGACCTCGGTCGTAATGCCGCCTGTCACCTGAAGCTGGAAGTTGATTTTCGTTCTTTGGTCTACTGATACTTTCACATTTGTTACTTTCTTTGAATCGTAACCGATGTATGACGCCTCAAGAGAATATGTGCCTACTTCTACGTTTAGAATTATATATTCTCCGTTGTCATCCGTGATTGCGCCCATGTTCGAACCCGCGATCTTAACCGTGGCTCCGACTAACGGCGTGTTTTCTTTTGCATCAGTGATGGTACCGCCTATGCTACCTGTGGTCTGGGAAAAGGCGATACTGGATCCGAGAACGAGAGTAATGAATATGATAAAAGTTGTAAATTTTTTTATCATTGAATCCCTCATTTTTTCCCTCCGAAAAGATTAGTTTTTAAAATAGCAACCCTCTAAAGTATCACGAAAATACTCAGAGGGCTGCTCGAATTATCATTAATGGTTGTTAAATTATTTGATTAACATCATTTTCTTTGTTTCGCTGTATCCGTTAGCCTTCATTGTGTAGAAATAAATACCGCTTGAAAGGCTGGACGCGTCGAACTTGTATTCATACGTTCCGACCGCCATGTTTTCGTTTACGAGTGTCGATACTTCCTTACCCGCTAAGTCGTAGACTTTCAGAGAAACCAATCCGGCTTTGTTAACCGCGAACTTGATGTTCGTTGTGGGGTTGAACGGATTCGGATAGTTCTGCGAAAGCGAGAAGTTAGAAGGTACTTCCGTCGAAATTGTCCTTACGGAAATTACTTCTGTCTTCGGAATCGCGACTCTTACGAAGTAGTAAGGCTCGGCTGATTCACCATTACCGGAACCGTTAACGTAGCTTCCGGGCATGATACCTCTTAATACGTTGATGTTGCAATAGTATGTTGTTGCGTTGTTGTCGTTCCACAGTGAAACGCTGGGATATCTCCAGTCATAATGCGGTGTTGCGGCGTTGACCTTTACAGGTGTCTTCCACGATGAACCGCCGTTACCGGACGCTGTGAGCCACATGTCGGTGAACGTTGTTGTATCCGTGATACCGCCTACGTAATCTGAAGGAACCGTGAATACGCAGAACAGTACGTTGCCGTCTGCCGATACGCCGATGTTCGGGCGGCAGAGAGTGCTCATTACGTCGTTAACGCCGACGTACGGATGCCAGCCCACTAATGTGGTGTCGGCAATAACGATGCTCTTGTTCGGGTCTGAACCGGGTAATGACGGTGACCAGAATCTAATCTTTGCAGGCGCGCCCGGGAAGAATGAACCGGCGTCAGTCTGCTTTATTGTTTCGAATACTACCTTTGCTACGTTGCCCGCATATACTATGCTCACGCCTCTCACGGGTCCGAGAGAGTCTGTCGCGAAGTTGCAGTCAAAAATCTTTAACTGCGTCGAGAACGAGGTTCCGTTGTTTGTCGATTCGATGAACCATACGTCCGCATAGCTTTCGGGATTGTTGCCGTCGTTGTTCTTGTAAACCATACCGATTCTTCCGTCGGCGCCTCTTGCGATGGCGTATGTTTCAGCCTGGTCGCCCTGGAAGTAATGCCATGAACCCCATGTTCCGGGTGTTGAACCGTAACCGGTGTTGTTTATCCACATTGAAGAGTCAACGCCGTTCTGCGATGCAACGAGTAAGAACTTGTTAGCTAAGGTTGTGTTTGTTGTCGATATTGCTCTGGGCCAAATATTCTGTGTAGTCGAAGTATTTGACTGCGACGGATACAGGTTCGTGAATGAACCGGTTCCCGGGAACGCATCCTTGTATGCGTGAGCAATCGTGTTCGGAGCTCCGTCGATGCAATGGTTGACGATTAAAGCTGAACCGTCTGAGAATCCGTTGATTGACGGGAAACCGCTCTTCTTGTCGGACGTTGTTCCTGACGGTACGTCAGTCATGTAAGTCCATGTTGTACCTCTGTCTGACGAGAAATAATACTTTGTTCTTCTGTTCGGGAACGAAGTACCATCACCGAGAGGTGCGTATACGACCGCGATGTGAATGTTATCCGGTGTAGAAGGATCCTGCCAGATCTGTACCGGCGAACCGTTCGAACACAGGTCGTAAATCGACGCGCAGCCGATAGCCGTGAATGTCGCCGACCAGTTCCAGTCAGGTGTCATTACGTTGTGGTGAATGCCCCTGATTAAGGATGAAACTGAAGGTAAACCATAGTTGTTTGATTTTCCGTCAGCTCTGACGCCTACCACGGCATCGCCGATCATCTTGATCTTGAACTCAACTCTTGACACTTGGTCAATCTGAGCCTTTGTTAATTGTGCACTTACGACGCTAACGCCGATGACCATTAACAAAGCAGCGAGAAGTAATTTTTTGAACATTTTTTCTCCTTTATGTTTTAAAATTTAGGAAAATTCTATTATTTAAAAAGTACTGCTTTTTTCAATATAATACTATTTGCAAATCTTGTCAATATACAATTTAGTAATCCAAAACTAATGTTTTTTTAATACTTCAAGTTATTTCGCCGTGCAGAAAAAAACACTCACTTTTTATTGAGGTTTTTGACTTGCATTAATATTTCTTTTATAATATTATGCCCGCTCTCCAGAGTCTTTCCGGCCGTGTGATTAGTGAATATTACGTTCCTTAATTTCATAAACTCCTTATTAATATAAGGCTCTTTTTCGAATACGTCAAGCCCCGCGTAAAAATATTTTCTCTTTTTTAGTACACCTAAAAGCGCCGTTTCGTCAACACAACCGCCTCTCGATGTATTGATAAAAACGCCGTTTTCTTTCATCTTCCATAATTTGCTTTCGTCGATGAACCTGCTGTTATCTTTGCTGTATGGTATATGCAAGGTAACAATGTCGGATTCCTTTAAAAGGCGCTCAATTCCGCAATAATTAAGAAAAAAATTATTCCTGATTACTTTTTCGCTTATGTCGTTTGCGAGAACTTTCATACCGAAAGCAAGCGATAAACGCGCTACCTGCGTGCCCACTTTGCCGGTCCCTATAATTCCGATTGTCTTGCCTTTGAGGTTTCTTCTCTCAAAATCCCAGTATCCGAATTTTCCTTTTCTTATCAGCTCCGCCGAATATTGCGTCTTCTTGAATATATCCAGTATCAACGCCATTGTATGCTCAGCCGCCGCCGTGAAATTGCCGTTTTCAGAATTAATAATGCTGATTCCCCGCTTTGCCGCGTATGCCGTGTCTATGTGGTCTGTTCCTTTTGATGCGGTGCATATCGCGCTGAAGCCGCATCTCGAAAGAAATATTTTATCAAGTTTTCTCTGCGATTTGATTATCAGCACGTCATATGCGCCGTATCTGTTGAGAATTTCTTCGTTGGTTATCGATTTGATTTGTTTAAGCGTGAAGCCGGACGCGGGAAGCATCTTTTCATGACCGGTGAAGTCTATGTTCCCCGCAGCTAATATCTTTATTTTCTGTTTTTCAGGCAAAATAAAGGATTAAGGTTGCGCTTTGATCAGTCTTCCCTGTTCTTCGGATTCTTCAGAGCGTCCTTTATTAATCCTATCACTTCGTTTCTGCCTTCACCTGATATTATCGAAAAAGGTATGTAATCCCTGCAGAGGTCCTCGTTGTTCACGATCTTTGACGCTCTGTAGATCTGCTTTTCCATTTTGTTCTTCGATATTTTGTCGGATTTGGTAAGCACTATCGCGTAAGGTATTTCGTAGTATTCGAGCCAGCTTACCATCAGTTCGTCAAGATACGTCGGCTCGTGCCTTGCGTCTATAAGCACGAAAACCATGTTGACGTTCTGGCGCTCGCTTATGTATTCTTCAACGAGTTTTCTCCATCCTGCCCTTATCTGTTCCGGAACCTTGGCGTATCCGTAACCGGGAAGGTCTACAAGATAGAACTCCTCGTTTATCAGGAAATAATTCAGCTGTCTGGTCTTGCCCGGTACAGAGCCGATCTTCGCAAGACTTTTCCTGTTGCAGATTTTATTTATCATTGATGATTTTCCGACGTTCGACCGGCCGACGAATACAAATTCGGAAAGAACCGATTTCGGCAGTGTCCTTAAGTCGTAGATGCTGCTTATAAATTCTGCTGAATTAATCTTCATTTTCCGTTTAAATTATAAATCCCTAACTTGTGGTTAGAAATATTTTTTTATATATAAACTTCCAAAAGTTAAGGATTTGGTTTCTCAAAAATAATAAAACCGCGTGATTTATGAAATGATAAAATCGGGTATTAAAGAAATGACTTGATGTTTATAAAAAAAAGGCCGTCATTGCTGGCGGCCTCTGATTTATACTTCGTGAGTCTTATTCTTCTTTTTTCTTGGGTGTCTTCTTCGCTGCAGTCTTCTTCACCGGTTTCGTTTCTTTCGTTTCGCTCTTCTCCGTCTTCTTCACCGTTTTCTTCGCCGCAGGCTTCTTTGCCGGCTTTTCGGACGCTTCTTCGGTTTTCTTGGCGGTCTTTTTTGCCGGAGCTTTGGTTCCTGCCGTCTTCTTCGTTTCCGACGCCGTTTTGGGAGCTTCCGCTTTCGGCTTTTCGGCAACGCTGAAATCAACGAGCTCGATGATGGCTTCATCTCCGCCGTCGCCTATCCTGAATCCGCTCTTAAGAACTCTCGTGTATCCGCCGTTGCGCTCGAGTATCTTCGGTCCGATTTCCTTCAGAAGAACGTTGATCGCATTCCTGTCCTTGAGAAACTTTCTTATTTCCCTTGCGAAATGCACGTACTTCTCCGGGCTCTTGTCCTTCGCCTGAACAGCCTTTTTCGCTTTCGTAAGAAGCGGCTCGACGTATAATCTTAACTCTTTCGCCTTGGCCAGAGTGGTTTTAATTCTTTTGTGTAATATAAGCGACATCGAAAGATTCGACAACAATGCTCTCTTATGACTTGCGGTCCTTTTTAATTTTCTTCCTTTTTTTCTGTGTTCCATTCTTTACAAAAAATTTGTTTATCAAAATTTAAAGCGCTTACTTCTTTTTCTCTTCGCCGATGTACTTTTCGACGTCCATGCCGAAACTCAGTCCGAAACTCTCTATGAGCTCTCCGAGCTCCGCAAGCGACTTTCTTCCGAAATTCCTGTAATGAAGCATGTCAGATTCCTGCTTGCTTACAAGCTCCGCAATGTTCTTTATGTTTGCAGAGCGCAGGCAGTTCTGCGAACGCACTGAAAGATCAAGCTCGTCGACGGGCGTTAGAAGTATTTTCTTTATATTTTCAAACTGTTCGTCCTTTACTTCCTCTACGGTATCCTTGAATTCCGCGTCGGGGCTCAGGTTAAGGAACAGCTGTATGTGCTCTTTCATTATCTTGGATGCCTGTATTACCGCAAGTTCCGGCTCTATGGATCCGTTTGTCGTAACGTCAAGAACAAGCTTCTCGTAGTCAGTCCTCTGGCCTACGCGCGTGTTCTCTATCGTGTAGTTTACGTTGAGTATGGGCGAGAACAGCGAGTCAACCGGAATGAAACCTATCGGAAGGTCGTATTTCTTGTTCTCTTCCGAAGGAACGTATCCGACACCGTTGCCTATCCTTATCTCGACGTCCATTACGCCTTCTTTATTCAGCGTAGCGATGTGAAGCTCGGGATTCAGAATCTCGTACTCTGAAGTCGCTTCCTGAATGTGCTTTGCCTTTAGTTCCGCAGGACCGGAAATCTTGAACTCAATCTTGCCGGGTTTTCCGGACAGGTCCTTAAAACGAACTTCCTTAAGGTTAAGAATAATTTCCGAAACGTCCTCAACTACTCCCTTGATGGTCGTGAATTCATGCTGTATGTCATTTACTCTAAGAGCAACAATCGCCGTACCGGGCAGAGACGAAATAAGAGCCCTTCTCAGCGCGTTGCCGATAGTAACGCCATAACCTCTCTCGAGAGGCTGTACTATGAATCTGCCAAAAGTATCAGTGTAAGAAGATTCTTCTTTAATTACCTTTTCCGGTAAAAGCAAATGATTAATTTTCATTATTTGATATTATTATTTTATTTTGAATACAATTCCACAACAAGCTGCTCGTTGCCGATGAACGGCACGTCGCTTCTCTCGGGTACGTTTATGAACGTTCCCGACATGTTTGCCTTGTCAAGGTTAAGCCACGGCGGAAGCATGTTGTCTTTCATCCTCTTCATGGCCTCGTGGAATGAAGGCACTTTCCTGCTCTTGTCCCTCACCTGTATAACGTCGCCTGATTTAAGCATGTATGAAGGAATGTTTACAACCTTGCCGTTTACGGTAAGGTGCCTGTGAAGTATAAGCTGTCTCGCCGCTTTTCTTGACGGAGCCAGGCCGAGCCTGTATAACGTATTGTCGAACCTGCTTTCGAGTATCTTTACAAGGTTGTCGCCTGTTACGCCTTTTCTTCTCGCAGCTTCTTCAAAATAACCCCTGAACTGCTTTTCGAGAAGTCCGTATGTCTTGCGGATTTTCTGCTTTTCGCGAAGCTGGATCAAATAGTCGCTGACCCTCGGCCTGCGGCTCATGCCGTGCTGGCCCGGAGGATAATTCCTTGATTCTATCGGGCACTTATCCGTGAAACACTTTACGCCCTTAAGGAACAGTTTCGTTCTTTCTCTTCTGCAGAGTTTACAGCTTGCATCAGTATATCTTGCCATTTATAATGATTTTTCTTTGATTATGATAAAATTTTTAAACTCTTCTTCTTTTCGGAGGCCTGCAGCCGTTGTGCGGCAGCGGAGTAATGTCCTTAATCGAAAGTATCTCGAGACCCGCCGTGTTGAGAGCGCGTACTGCCGCGTCTCTTCCCGATCCGACTCCCTTAATAAGTACTTCGATCTTCTTCAGCCCGAGGTCGAATGCTTCCTTAGCAGCCGCTTCAGCGCACATCTGCGCCGCGAAAGGCGTGTTCTTCTTCGATCCCTTGAATCCCATCTTGCCGGATGACGCCCACGATATGGTGTTGCCGTACGAATCCGTAAGCGTTACTATCACATTGTTGAATGTCGCCCTGATGTGAGCTACTCCGTTCGAATCAACCTGAATTTTTTTCTTCGCTTTTTTAAAAGTCTTTGCCAAGTTCTATTGATTTAATTTTTTTAAACAATTTTTTTATTACTTCTTAGCCGCTGCTTTCTTCTTGCCTGCAACAGTTTTCCTCTTGCCTTTTCTGGTACGGGCGTTCGTCCTCGTCCTCTGTCCCCTTACCGGAAGGCCTCTTCTGTGCCTCTTGCCGCGGTATGTGCCGGTATCCATTAAGCGTTTGATGTTCATCTGGACTTCCGACTTAAGCGCACCCTCTATCTTGATGTTTCCCACTTCGTTCCTGATCTTGTTCACTTCATCGTCAGTAAGCGCGGACACCTTTGTATCCTCGTTGATTCCGAGTTTCGACAGAATCGACTTCGAAGTCGAAAGGCCGATACCGAAAATCGATGTAAGTCCGATCACGACTCTTTTGTTTCTCGGAAGGTCAACACCTGCTATTCTTGCCAATTTTTACTCCTGTGTGATTAAATTTTAAAAATTATCCTTGACGTTGTTTGTGTTTTGGATTAATGCATATTACTCTTACCACGCCTTTGCGCTTTATTATCTTGCATTTATCGCACATCTTTTTTACTGAACTTCTTACTTTCATATGTGTAAATTAATTTTTTATTTGTACCTGTATGTGATCCTGCCCTTTGTAAGGTCGTAAGGCGAAAGCTCTACGCTTACCTTGTCGCCCTGCAGTATCCTGATGTAATTCATTCTCATCTTGCCCGATATATGCGCCAGTATCTCGTGACCGTTCTCAAGCTTCACCTTGAATGTCGTGTTCGGAAGTATTTCCGTTATTATACCGTCGACCTTTATTGAATCCTGTTTTACCAATTATCCTGTGCCGTTAATATTTCGGGTTTACCGTTTGTTATCAAAATCGTATGCTCAAAATGCGCTGACGGCTCTCCGTCCGCCGTTACTATCGTCCATCCGTCCTCAAGCGTCTCCACTTCAAACCCTCCGTAATTTACCATCGGCTCTATCGCCAGCGTCATTCCCGCGCTCAGCCTGAAATTGTTCGCAGTGCTGTAAAAATTCGGGACTGCCGGCTCTTCGTGCAGATTCTTTCCTATTCCGTGGCCTACGAGATCCCTGACTACGCTGAACCCCGAGCCTTCAACATAACTCTGCACCGCTATCGCGATGTCGTTTATCGTGTTGCCGGCTACCGCCTTCTCTATTCCCTTGATAAGCGATTCCTTAGTGGCTTTCATCAGCATTTCCTTCTTGCTGCTTATCCGCCCCACGCCGAAGGTGTATGCCGCGTCTCCGTAATATCCGTTCTTGAGAACTCCTACGTCGACAGAAACTACATCGCCTTCCTCAAGTTTCCTGCCGGAAGGAATTCCGTGAACAACTTCGTCGTTCACCGATATACAGGCGCTTGCGGGAAAACCCTTCTTCTTCCTCGAGGCTCCGTAGCCCTTGAAAGCGGGATAAGCACCGTTCACCCTGATGTAATCCTCTATGATCCTGTCAAGCTCATGCGTCGTTACGCCCGGCTTTATGAATCCCTTTACGTATTTTAAAGAACCTGCCGTTATGCGGCAGCTTTCTCTCATCAGTTCTATTTCTTTTTCGCTTTTAACGAGAGACATTTGTGTAATATCAGAACCTGCGCGATTTAAGTTTCGTGCCTTTCATAAATCCGTCGTAATGCCTCATGAGAAGATG
>CAIKZJ010000025.1 GCA_903831845.1 uncultured Ignavibacteriota bacterium | reverse complement strand
TTATCAGTATAACTTCCAGGATATTTTCGACAATGCGAATACTTATACTTCGCAGTCGATGTTCCATACTCTGTCATGGACTCATACTACATCTCCTAAATCATATTACGAAGTCAAACTTAGCCGTTTCTTTACAAATCTAAGAGTTGACGCCAACGGCCTTAACTGGGACCAGTATAAGGAACCGCTCGATATAGTAAAACCCCCGTTCCAGTATTATCAGATAGATTCGACACACTGGGGCATTATTCCGGGCAACGGTTTCTACGATGTCGGCAACCCGTACACATGGCACGACCACTACGTAATTGAATATTCCGCGAAGGCGAGCTACACTAACGACTTCACTCCGAAAAGCAAGCTGAAAGCCGGTCTCGAAGCAAGCTATCAGGAAATGCAGCTTATCGACATATATCAGCCCTGGATAAAGCCGATGGGCCTTAACAACGATGTCTATAAAGTATATCCTTCGTTCGGCGCTGCTTACGTACAGCATTCGCTGCAGTATAAAGGCATGATTCTTAATTACGGTCTAAGGTTCGATTACTGGATGCCCGGTAAATTCGTCGATGACGCCGTTAAGAATCCCGCCGTCGTGACAATACCGGACGAGTTAAGACAGAAATACGAAGACGATACATACAATATATTCGGAAGAAGATGGAAGGGAAGATTGTCGCCGAGACTCGGTATATCTCACCCGGTTTCGAACAACCAGACCCTGTTCTTCTCATACGGACAGTTCTCGAAAAGACCGAACCCGCAGTTTGTCTATGCGAAACTGAACCCGCAGTCGGCCGCTTCTACTTTCCAGAAATTCGGAAATCCCGACCTTAATCCCGAAACAACGGTGTCGTATGAACTCGGCTTGAGGAATCAGTTCACAAATGACGACGTTCTTACTATCACCGCGTATTACAAAAACATTTACGATTACGTCGCTACAAGAAACATTATAATAAACAGCGGCAGGTACATCGGAAAAACATTTATAAGCTACTTCAACCAGGATTATGCAAGAACAAGAGGCATCGAGGTTGAATACAAGAAGAGAATAGGCGGATGGTTTAACGGTACGTTCAACTTCACTTATTCGGTAGCAACCGGAAAGAGCTCTTCCGCGGACCAGGGCTACGTGATAGCAACTACTGGCGCGAGGGAAACGATATCGGAAAACTTCCTTCCCTGGGACAGGCCCGTGGTCGCTTCCGCGAACCTTTTCTTCAGAGTCGAAAAAGGCAAAGGCCTGTTCGGATTCGGAAGGAATATTCTCGACGACATCAATATTAAAACAAGGATTTTCTTTGAATCGGGAAAGAGGTACACGCCGCAGATTCTTACAGGCTACCTCGAAAACGGAAGACCCGAGTATACGCCGAACTACGATAACGCTTACGGCAATGTCGGCGATAACTGGTTCTATGTCGACCTCGATATTAATAAATACTTTACTCTGTATAACGTTGATTTCTCGGTTAATTTTACCGTAACTAACATTTTCAACAACAAGAATTCGGCTATCATCAACCCAGTAACGGGAAGGGCCTACCAGTACGGCGACCCGACCCCGACAAGCTGGAACGATCCGCTCTATCCGGATCTTCAGTATCCGATTTCTCCTTATCCGTATAACCCTGCCAGGTATCTTACGCCGAGGCAGATGAAATTCGGATTTACGGTAAAATTCTAAAACTAAATTGAAAAGTTTATAATGATATTCAAATTGAAAATACCTAACATTAAGATGAAAATGATCGCCGCGCTGGCGGGTGTTCTGATTCTTACCGGATGCCTTAACGCGCAGCTTATTCCGAATCTCGGCGGACAGCGGACCGGCACAGCTTCGTTCCAGTTCCTGAAAATCGGCACTAACGCAAGAGGCACGGGAATGGGCGAAACCGTCGTCGCTGTATCGGACGATATTTCCGCTCTCAATTATAATCCCGCAGGTATAGTGCTGTTCAATGAAAACGGTGTGACATTCACTCATACGCAGTGGTTCGTCGATACGAGAATAGAAAACGCGGCAGGCGTTTATCATTTCGGAAGCAATGCCCTCGGTCTTAGCGTTACTTCTCTCAGGACTGAAGATATGAAAGTTACAACCGAGTATCAGCACGAAGGTACAGGCGACTATTTCAGGTTCTCCGACCTTGCTATCGGACTGACTTTCGCCAGAAAGATGACCGACCAGTTTTCGTTCGGCGCCACCGTCAGATACGTCGAAGAAGCGCTCGGCGTGCTGAAGATGAGAACCGTTGTGGGTGACCTCGCTACATACTACAAGACCGGTCTCGGCACTTCGCGTTTCGCGGTTATGATAACTAATTTCGGCGGACAGGTCTCTCCGAAAGGCACTGTGCAGAAAGTAGGCGGCGGTGAATTAAGCGATTTCCAGAGCTTTCCTCCTCCGACTGTGTTCAGAGTCGGATTCGCTTTTGAACCGTGGATGAACGAGAAGAACAGACTGACAACCAGTATACAGCTTAACAGTCCCAATGACAATAAGGAAAACTTCAGCATCGGCGCTGAATATGCCTATAAGGATTTCTTCGTCGTGAGAAGCGGATATAAATTCAACGTTGACGCGGAATCGTATTCGGGCGGCATAGGTCTTAAGTTTCCCATTACATTCGCAAAGGGAAGCCTCGATTATTCGATCGCTAACTTTAAGGAACTCGGCTTCGCTCACAGGATTACGCTGAGCCTGCTGTTTCCTTCTAAACATTAAAACGAACATAAATAATAATGTATAATTTTATGCAAAAAGTTTTTATTAAGTGTCTGCTCCTTCTGGCTGCCGTAGTATCCCTTAACGGCTGCGGCAAACAGCTCGACCTGGCCCAGTTTCCGATTACTAACAACGGAAATATTAACGTCAGCGATACTATGTATGTTATGCAGTCGCCTGCATGGTACGGCTTCAATAATCCGAAGGATATTATAGTGGGGAATGACCAGCTTCTGTATGTATGCGATACGAAGAACAGCAGGATAGTCCAGCTGGATGTCTCCGGCGGCGTGATAAGCTCTCTGTATATGGGCGACAACGTCTATCCCAATAAGATCGCGCAGGATAATAAATTCGACCTGCTCGTTATCAGCGATTCCACAACTTCTATCGATACAATATCCGTTGTTCACAGAGTTAAACTCGTCGAGTGCGGCGGACTTGTGGGGAATGCAAGAAGGATTACTCTTATTACGAGCCTTTACCCTACGCCTAATTCAAGCAAATTAAGAAAATATACCGCCATATCTGTTTATTCCGATAATTCGTTCATTATCGGCAGAACTGGCCCCGGAGATCCTATCGGCATCGACCCCGGTAACGCCCTAATTAAAGTTAAAGGCGATTCTTCGATAACGTATACTGAAAAACTTTCCGGCTTTCAGATTTCGGGAAACAGTTTCTATTCGATAGAAAATATTTCCGGGATTACTATTGCCAGAAACAGTACTACCGATTTCATAATTTCGAGAAACACTCAGGATACCGTTTCTCTGAATAAAGTGCTCTGGTTCAACTATAATTATTCGAGCGGCGCCTATGACCCGAAATTCACATCGCCGGCGGAAGATATCGTGCTGACAAAGTTCGGAGCCGCAGCCTCCGTTACACAGGATTCGTATTCGAATTTTTATGTTATAGATCCTACAAGAAACCATGTGTTTAAATTTAATTCGGCGGGACGTCTTCTTGTCGAGTCATTCGGAAAATACGGAAGCGGCGACACGGAGTTTAAGAACCCGATGGGCGTGGCACATTTTAATAAAGTGCTGTATATTGCCGATACGGGCAATAACAGGATAATAAGGTATAAACTGTCAACAGACTTAAACTGATTAATGTCTAAAGATAAGAAAAAACACTCGGGACATGCTGTACAAACGTACACTGAAAATCCTTACCTGAACTACGCCCTGGTCGGTGTGTTTTTCTTATTCCTGATTTTTTTCACTACTTTTAAAATTACGGGCGACGATGACGTTTTCTGGCACCTCGCTACCGGAAGATATATACTTAATACTTTTCATGTTCCTTCAACAGATATCTTCGGATTCCTGTCGCAGGGCCAGACCTGGATGCCGTTCGAATGGGGCTGGGATGTCATCACATTTCTCGTTTTTAAAGCTTTCGGATACGCGGGCCTTTCGGTTC
Source organism: uncultured Ignavibacteriota bacterium (assembly GCA_903831845.1). Classification (GTDB taxonomy): domain Bacteria; phylum Bacteroidota; class Ignavibacteria; order Tepidaquicellales; family Tepidaquicellaceae; genus CAIKZJ01. The sequence goes on along the minus strand of CAIKZJ010000025.1, from coordinate 10,704 downwards.
TAAGAACTGTTGTCTTCATGGCAGTCTTCTGGATACTGTATCTGATACTCCGTAAATTCAAAGTGAACGTTCTCTTCGCTGTAGTCTCGATGTTCGTTCTCTCTTTCGCCGTTATTGACAGGCTCACTCCCAGACCGCATATAATGTCATACCTTTTCTTCGCGCTGCTTCTTCTGATAATCTGCAGGTACAGGTATTTCGACAGGGGAAATCATAAAGTTTTGTATTATATCCCTCTGATATTCCTGCTCTGGGCAAATATGCACATGGGTATCATTGCAGGCGGATTCCTTGTCTTCCTTTATTTCATATCTGAAGCGGTAAACACTTTCTATCCGAAGTCCGTAATAAATTCGGAAATAAAACCTTTGAGCAGAAAAGAGCTCGCGAGACTTTTCGTAGTGCTTGCTGTGTCCGCTCTCGTAATGCTCGTTAATCCGAATTTCTTCCAGACTTATGTTTACGCGTACGAGCACACAAAAATGAAAATGCTCGAAACAGTCAACGAATGGATGTCTCCGTTCAGCGCGAGAGGGGACGGGTTTGTTAACCTGCTCTATAAAATCCTCCTCTTCACCGGTCTGCTCACGCTCTACTATTCCGCCAGGAAGAAAGACGTTTTCCCGGCGATTCTCTATGTCGGCTTTGCCCTGTATTCCGTCAGGGCTATGAGGTTTACTGTAGATTATGTAATGATAGTTTCGCCCTTCGTCTTCATTTCGCTGAACTATCTGTTTGAATCGCTTAAGAACGAAAATCTTAAGATTGCCGTCTCGAAAAAGCCGTTCCTGAAATCCGCATTCGGCCTGTTTCTAATATTCCTTATAACGGCAATACCGGGCAACAAACTTTATATAGAATATCTGAAGTATTACAGGGTAACGGGCATCGGAATAAATTCCGACTTCATCCCGACGCAGATGTTCGATTTTATGAAACAGAACAATATTCCGGAAATCGGCGGGAGGATATTCAACCACTTCGGCACCGGAGGGTTCTTTATATGGAATTTCGAGGGCAAACAGAATTTTATCGACAGCAGAAACCTTAATGACGACCTGTTCGGCAAATATCAGCAGATTCTCTCGAAAAGACCGGGCTTCGAAAAGAAACTCGACGAGTATAATATAGATTACGCCATTTATCTGGCACCTGACCTCGTCAGGGATACCAAGGAGATGGAGCAGACAGTCATTTCATATTTCTGCAAAAGCCCGGACTGGAAACTCATTTTCTGGGATGATAAATCGTTTCTCTGGGTGAGGAATATACCCAAATTCAAAGAGCTTATAGACAAGTACAATTACGAATACTTTACTCCGTATAATTTTGTGTTCCAGAAACAGGTTCTGGAAAAAGGACTGGCGGAGAATCTTCCGAGAATCAAGGAAGAAGTCAACAGAAAGAAATCAGAGGACCCGCAGGGGATTATTCTCAGCGCGTTCCTTAATACGTTCGGAAATAAAATCAAATAATTAAATAATAATATTATGAAAAAGCTCCTTTATTCATTTGTCATTTTACTAACGTTCGCCTCGTTCGTTCAGGCGCAATGGATACCGATAGATTCAGTCCGCAGACAGGACGCCAACGGCGTTTCGCTTCTTCTCGGACAAACAGTCAGTGTAAGAGGCGTTGTAACAACAGGCGGCGAACTCGGCGTTCCTACCGTTTACTTCCAGGTGCCCACTGCCGGACTCGTGGCTTATGACGCGGTTTTCGGCGCTGCCGTGCACCGCGGTGACAGCGTGCAGGTGACTGGCGTCGTTACCAATTATAACGGTCTTACCGAACTGCAGCCCGTGAGCGCGTACCAGATACTTGCTACAGGTGTTACAACACCGGTTCCGATTGTCGTTAATACTAATGCGATACGCGTCAACGGCGAGAACTATGAAGGAAGACTTATCAGAATAAATAATATTACATCCGTAAGAAGCACGTCCACTTACCAGCCCGTTACCGTATGGACTGTCTCGGGCTCCGGTACTAACTACAGGATATTCGACGGAGTAGACTCATGCGATATAAGAATATACGGCACATCAAACATTGCGAACACAAATATCCCGGCTTATCCGTTTTCAATAGTTGCGCTCAACAGCCAGTTCAAATCGGGATCCCCGTATTTCGGCGGATATCAGATAATACCGAGAGACCTTAATGATATCATCGTTACCTCGGGCGGTCCGTCAATTTCAGCAACACCCGTAGAGTCGAATATTACGAGGAATTCAGTCACGCTTACTTTCAATACTGTTTCGGCAGGAGATACGAAGGTTAAATACTTCGTATCTGATTCCCTGTACCAGCCGGTCGTCTTCACGGACTCTGTCTATGACGCTGCGCAGGTAACAGCGCATACCGTTAACCTTACAAACTTAAGACCAGGTAAGATTTATTACGCGCTGGTATCCTCGACCAACGGAACCGGCACAAGCTCCGTCGTGAAGTATTTCTCGACCGCATCTCCGGTCGGTTCGACAGGCGCATGGGAAGTGTATTTTAATTTTGCGGTAGATACAAGTGTCGCGTTGCCAAATAATAAAGCAAAAGGCAATACGAATTTTCTCACAAGACTCGGACAGAGAATCGATTCCGCTGTCTCTTCAATCGACCTTGCGATTTACTCTTTCAACGACCTGACCGTACTGAAAGAAAAGCTTATAAACGCTTTCATACGCGGAGTGAAGATCAGAGTCGTCTATGACTACAGGGACGGTACGGTGCAGGCCCTCATGCAGGAGCTTATAAACGCCGGCATCAGAGTCCAGATACGTCCTTCGAGCACTTATATAATGCATGATAAATTTTTCGTGTTCGACGGCCGTGACACTTCGCTTCACAGCAAGAAATGGCTGTGGGGAGGCTCTGCGAACATAACATACGATCAGTTCACCACAGACGCGCAGAACGTTATACTCGTTCAGGATGAATCGCTCTGTAACGCCTACACAAGGGAATTCGAGGAAATGTGGGGCTCGCATAACGACGTGAATAATCCTACGCTGGCTAAATTCGGCTCGGCGAAGAGCGACAATACACCGCACATTTTCAACATTAACGGCAAAAGATGGGAGGTCTATTTCGGACCTACCGATAACTGCTCGGGAAAATTCATTAATCTGCTGAATAACGAACCGAACAAGTCGATTAATTTCTGCATCTATTCATTCACAATGTTTACTATCGCCAACAAGATGAAGGCGAAATACAGCCCGCCGACTCTTATGGTGCGCGGCGTGTTCGACCAGTCGAATTCAACAAATACACTGTATCAGGAAATGAAAGGTATCGGCGGCTCTTCTCCGTGGAATCCTCCGGCGAAGGTATGGCTTGAGAATTTCAGCGGCCTGCTCCATGATAAGTATACTGTAATCGACGCGGATCTTATGACTAGCAATCCCGTTGTCGAAACAGGCTCGTTCAATTACACTAACGCCGCTGACCAGGGCAACGATGAAAACATGATGTTCATATACGATTCGCTTATCGCCAACCAGTACTATCAGGATTTTGTGAAAAGAATTACCGACGCGGGCGGCTCCGTCGATATTAAAAGAACGTCGTTCAACGTTCCGGATAATTTCAACATAAGCCAGAACTATCCTAACCCGTTCAATCCGTCGACACAGTTTAAACTTTCAGTGTCGAAATCTTCCGACATTAAAGTGCTCATTTTCGACGTGCTGGGCAGACAGGTCGCCAGCCTCGTCAATAACAGGCTCGAACCGGGCGAATATCTGCTGAACTGGAACGCGTCTTCTTATCCGTCCGGCGTTTATTTCTATCAGCTTAATGCCGACGGCAGGAATCTGAATGTTAAGAAAATGGTATTGAAAAAGTAATCTGAATAACCAAACTTAAATACTAAATTATTAAGGGGAGATGGCGAGAATATTAGTTGTTGACGACGAAGTAACCTCGATAGCTATTCTTAGAAAAGTGCTCGAGGATGCCGGTCACAGCGTTACTACAGTGAATAATGGCGAAAACGCTGTTGAAAAGATAAAAGAATTCAAGTATGACATTCTTTTAACCGATTTTAACATGCCGGGAATGAACGGCATTGAGCTTACTGAAGAAGCTCTTAAAATCGAACCCGATTTCATCGTAATACTTATTACGGCTTTTGCTACTATACGTTCCGCCGTCGACGCAATAAGGCTCGGTGCCTTCGATTATCTTACAAAACCTGTTAACAAGGAAGAACTGCTGCTCTCCGTACAGAGAGGCCTCGAAAGAATTCAGCTGCTGCATGAAAACATCCTTCTTAAACAAAGACTCGAAAGGGTGGAGCAGGAAGCCGAATCCGAATTCGTTTATGAGACTTCCAGTAAGCAGATTAAAGATATGCTCGCGGAGGCGAAAAAAGTCGCCAGGACTGATTCGTCCGTCCTTATTACAGGCGCTAACGGCACGGGAAAAGAAGTCCTTTCGAAATATATTCACAGAAGCAGCAACCGGAAAGACCAGCAGTTTGTTGTCCTTAACTGCGCCGCTCTTCCGCCGCAGCTCCTCGAATCGGAACTCTTCGGACATGTCAAAGGCTCGTTTACGGGCGCCATAAAAGACCATAAAGGCTATTTCGAAATCTCGGATAACGGAACGATTTTCCTCGACGAAATCGGCGAGGTCGATACAGTGATACAGGTTAAACTCCTCCGCGTCCTACAGGAAAAGGAATTCTCGAAGGTCGGCGACACCAGGATTCAGACTACAAACGTGAGAATTATCGCCGCGACCAATCAGGACCTCAAGAAACTTATATCCGAAGGAAGATTCCGCGAGGACCTTTACTACAGGCTTAACGTTTTTGAGTTCAACCTGCCCAGCCTTAAAGACAGAAAAGAAGATATCGAGTTCTATTTCGATAAGTTTATTAGGGAATTCAGTATAAGCAATAAAAAACCGGTGCCGCAGATAGACAAAGGCGTAAAAGATATTCTTATCAATTATCCCTGGCCCGGAAATATAAGAGAACTGAAAAACGTAGCTGAAAGAACGACTATACTCTGCGAGGATAATAAGATAACTCCGGATCTTTTACCGACTAACATTCTCGGCAAAAATAACGAACGAACATACTCTGCGGATTATAACGAAAACAAGGAATCTGTTATCAAGGATTTTGAGGTGGATTTCATTACAAAGTATCTTAAACTCTATAAGGGCAACGTGGCAGCGACGGCGAAAGCAATTAATTTCCATCCCGTCAGCCTCAGGCAGAAAATAGCGAAATTAGGCATAGATCCGAGAGAATATAAGTACTGATTGGAATTATTTGTCACGTATTTTGTTTTATAACTAAAACAAACGAACAAAAAATGACGGATTTTCTTCCTTTAAAAAGAATCGATTATATAGAGTTTTATTGCGGAAATGCAAAACAGTCCGCTATGTATTATCAGCACGGATTTGGCTTTAAACTCACCGGATATTCAGGCCTCGAAACAAAAAATTCAGCCAGCGCTTCGTACCTTTTGGAACAGGGCAAGATCAGGTTCGTTCTTACTTCTTCTTATTCTGACAATACTTTCATCTCGGAACATGTCAAAAAACACGGAGACGGGGTATTCGACATTGCTTTCGAAGTCGATGACGCTGCTAAATCATTCGAGGAAACAGTTAAAAGAGGTGCAGTGCCTTTCCTGGAACCGGTTAAAATTGAGGATGAAAACGGTTATGTCGTAAAATCTGCCATCAGGACTTTCGGCGACACTATACATACTTTCATAGAAAGAAAAAATTATAAGGGCCTTTTCCTGCCCGGCTTTATCGACGCTTCGAACAGAGCCCCGGCAGGTATCAAAGATACAGGCCTCAGATCCGTCGACCATATGGTCGGAAACGTCGAACTCGGCAAGATGATGCATTGGGTAAAATTCTATGCCGATACAATGGGCTTTAACCAGCTTCTCTCTTTCGATGATAAGGATATCTCGACGGAATATACTGCTCTTATGAGCAAGGTTATGCAAAACAGCACAGGCAAAATAAAAATGCCTATCAATGAACCAGCTCCGGGTAAAAAGAAATCGCAGATCGAGGAATATCTCGATTTCTATAAATCGCCGGGTATTCAGCATATCGCTCTCACTACTCCTGATATTCTGACAACTGTCGCGGAACTTAAGAACAGAGGCATTGAATTCCTTACTGTGCCGAAAACGTATTATGAAGACCTTATTTCAAGAGTCGGAAAAATCGATGAAGATGTTAAAGAACTCGAAGGCACCGGCATTCTCGTCGACAGGGACGATGACGGATATCTGCTCCAGATATTCAGCAAGCCTGTCGAGGACAGACCCACTCTCTTCTTTGAGATTATTCAGCGCAAAGGCGCGAGAAGCTTCGGAAAAGGAAACTTTAAGGCGCTTTTTGAATCTATAGAGAGAGAACAGGAACTTAGAGGAACATTATAAAATAAAATGGAATATACCAGAGAAGACCTGCTAGATTTATCTATCATTCAGGGCCTTAAAGAAATGAATGATGATGATAACGATTTCTTCAAAGAAATCCTTGACCTGTATAATGAACAATATCCGGATCTGTATAATAAAATAGTACAAACAGCTAAAAATAACGAACTCGACTCTCTCTCCAAATATGCGCACGCTCTTAAAGGCGCAAGCCTTAATATCGGCGCTAAAGAACTTGCCGGTATCTGCAAAACTATCGAACTGAATTCGAAAAATGGTATCTCTGAAGGCAACCAGGAACTTATACTGAAAATTCAACAGGTCTATCAACTGACTCTGGATGCAATGAAATCCGTATAGTACTCTGGTACAAAAATTGCTAAATTATTATTTGTTTGAATCATTTTTATTTTAGCTTATTCTTTAAATTATTGTTATAACAGAAGATTAATTGAAGAAAATTTTGTTTTCGCGTAGTTTTTTTATTTTAAACATAGTATACTGACTTCAAATTGATGAAAAATCGGACTTTAATAGAACAAACCAAATCCACTTTCGGGATTAAATCGGAAAAAGAATTTCTCGATTTCCTGATATGGCTTTCTGAAATATCTAATTTTATCAGGATTCCCGATTACGCTTCGTCAATTCCAGGTAAACTATTCAACCTTTTCGAACTCGTTGATAATCATTATTCGGAACTCGAAGATGACAGCAAAAATAAGATTAACAGCCTCAGACTGATTGCAGATGACCTGAAAAAATCCAATGAGCTCCTGCTTGCCGAATCGAAAAGACAGAAGTTCATTTACCTGACTCTAAAAGAAATTCTCCTTATACTCCTGCAGTATCTCGGGAAGAAAGTCGATGACGTCGAAGGATTAAGCATGGAACAGATGCTCGACTCTATTTCGACTCTCGTGAAGGAAATTCAGAATCCCCAGGACAGCTATCTCATCAGCCGCGGGAACTTCGATACGTTTACGAATAACATTAAGGACATTATCTTCCAGACAGACGCGAAAGGGAAACTTATTTATATAAATAAAGCCTGGTGCGATATTACCGACTATTCTCTCGAACAGTCGCTGGACAGACCTTTCGGCAGTTTCATTTATCCGAGCGATTTCTATATGTACGAAGAATGCTACAGCAAACTCGCCAAGAAGGAAAAAGATTATTGCAGATATCAGCTCAGGCTCCGCGCTAAGGATAACAGCCCGATATGGGCCGACATTTTTTCAAGACTCCTTTATGACGACAACGGAAAGATCGTAGGTCTCTACGGTATTATATCTGATATAACAGAACGCAAAAAAGCCGAAGACGAACTTATTAAACTCAAGGATACGGCCGAAGAAGCAGCACGCGTTAAGTCTGAATTCCTCGCCGTTATGAGCCATGAAATAAGAACGCCGATGAACGGCGTTCTGGGTATGACAGGACTCCTGCTCGAAACGAGCCTTACTCCTGAACAGCGCGAATACGTGGAGACAATCAGAGTCAGCGGCGATACTCTTCTTACGCTTATTAACGATATACTCGACTTCTCGAAGATCGAATCGGGCAAGATGGACCTCGAAGAAGCTCCTTTCGAAGTAAAGGAATGCATCGAAGAGGCTTTCGAACTCCTTGCGTCCGAAGCTGTCAAGAAACGTCTTGACCTGCTGCACCTGATAGAACAGGACGTACCGGATTTCATCATCGGAGATGTCACAAGATTGAGACAGATTCTCGTTAACCTCATTAACAACGCCATTAAGTTTACTGATTACGGCGAAGTGCTCGTTAACGTGAAAAAGATTAGCCAGGATGACGATATCGTGGAACTTCAGTTCATGGTCAAAGACTCGGGTATCGGCATTCCGCAGGAAAAACTGAATCATATTTTCCACAGCTTTACTCAGGTCGATTCCTCTACTACACGTAAATACGGCGGTACAGGCCTCGGTCTTGCCATCTGCAAAAGACTCGTCGAACTGATGGGCGGAACTATCTGGGTCAAGAGCAAGGAAAAACAGGGCTCGACTTTTTACTTTACTGTTAAAGCGAAAGTATCGAAGGTCATTCCTCCGAAAGTGTTCCTGAAATCTTCCACTCCGGCGCTTAAAAACAAGAGAGTGCTTATTGTCGACGATAACGAAACGAACCTTCATATACTCACGATTCAGTGCAAGAACTGGGGAATGATTCCCAGAACTACAAGGAATTCTAAAGAAGCTCTTAAATGGATTATTAACGACGACCCGTTCGATATCGCCATACTCGATATGCTTATGCCCGATATCGATGGTATGGAACTGACAAAGGAGATAAGAAAATACAGGGATAAAAGTTCTCTGCCGGTCGTAATACTTAGCTCGGGCGGCTCTCAGAATATAAGTAAATCCGAAATCGACGAATACCTTAACGCTATTGTTTCCAAACCTATCAAGCAGGCGCAGCTTTACAAGATGCTTCTTAATATTCTTTCGCCTTCTTTCGAACAACAGGAAACAAAACAGGGAAGGCTTAAATCCTATCCGGAAAAAGAAACAAAGGTTGATAAGAAACAGCTCTCCGAAGAAATTCCGCTGAAGATTCTCGTCGCTGAAGACAATATCATAAATCAGAAACTTATTGTTAAGATACTCTCGCAGCTCGGCTACCAGTCGGATGTCGTTAGCAACGGCATCGAGGCGATTGACGAACTTAAACGCGTCAGGTACGACCTGGTGTTCATGGACGTTCAGATGCCTGAAATGGACGGACTTGAAGCTACCAAGTATATTGTGCAGAACTGGAATTCCGAAGAAAGACCTTTCATTATCGCCATGACCGCTAACGTAATGCAGGGCGATAAGGAAAAATGCCTCAATGCGGGTATGGACGATTATCTCAGCAAACCGGTTGTTATCGACGATGTTCAGAACATAATCAGAAAATGGTCCGAAAACCTCAAGGTCAGAAAGACAGAATCAAGAAATATTAAATCGAGCCTCATGCTCGATTCGGAAATTATATTCGGACTCAAACAGCTTAACGAAAACAGCAACTTCAAGGAAGTTATCAGCCTCTATATGGAACTTGCTCCCGAACTGATTACGGAAATCAAAAAATCGTTCAGGAATAATAATCTGCCGGCGATTAAAAAGGCTTCTTCTAACTTAAGAAGGATAAGCCACAACCTCGGCGCTAACAGGCTTGCCGAAGTCTGCATAATGGTGGAATCGCTCAACGGCAACAACACTAAAGAAGAGCTGGAAAGTCTCATAGACAGGCTCGACAATATCTATAAACTCACTCACGAAGAACTCAGAAAAATATGACTAATCCTCATAATTAATCGGAAGAAGGTCCGGACTCGTCCGGCCTTTTTTCGTTTAAGAAGGATTTTAACTGATTAATTTTTGAGTATCATTTCCAGAAGGATTGAAATAAATTCTCAAATGCGGTTTAAAATATTTCTCGAATATAAAGGCACCAATTACGCGGGATGGCAGCAGCAGAAAGACGCTAAAACTGTTCAGGGCACTCTGATAAAATGCGTTCATGAAATCCTGAAAAGCTCCAAAGGCGGCGGCAAATTCACCGAATTGCAGGGTTCAGGCAGAACCGACAGGGGAGTCCATGCTATCGAACAGGTCGCGCACCTTGAATGCGTCACGATGCTCGCCCCCGAAATACTTAAAATGAAACTTAATGATCTGCTCCCCTCCGATATCAACATTCTTGAAATTGAAAAAGCTAAAAACGATTTTCACGCCCGCTACTCGGCTGTTGCAAGGCAGTATCTTTACGTAATCTCAAAGAGAAGAACCGCTTTGGATAAAAATTATGTCTGGTGGGTAAAGGACAAACTCGATGTGAACGCGATGATGCGCGCCGCAAAATTATTGAAAGGCATGCACGACTTCGTATCTTTCAGCGAAAAAAACAAAGAGGATAAGTCGACTCTCGTTGACGTTCGGGACATTGAGATCACCGAATCTTCAGACAGGATATTTCTTAGAATCAAAGCTTCCCATTTCCTCTGGAAAATGGTGCGGAGAATTACCGGGGTCCTCGTCGAAACGGGAAGAGGCAAGATCACTGAAAATGATATCAAAATATTTCTCTCGTCACGTTCCGATGAACCGGCATTCTTTACAGCGCCACCCTCGGGATTGTTCCTCGAAAAAGTATATTATTAATTCATAAAAACTGTTAAATTATCTGATATTCAATATATTATGAGAAGAATTATACTTTTTCTTTTTGTCCTGCTGTTTTCAACTTTCCGTTCGGAAATTGCAGAATC
>CAIKZJ010000024.1 GCA_903831845.1 uncultured Ignavibacteriota bacterium | reverse complement strand
GCTCGGTTCTGTCGGAAGCGAGGAGAATTTAAAAGAGGTATGCGGTTTCAATGTAACCACAGACAACCTCGGCGCGGCCACAGCTTATTCAATACTGAAGTTTGCGAGAAGAAACATAAAGAACGCCGGCTCTGTCGGAAAAATCAAATCGCTCGTTACAACGGGCAGTGAAAACACGAAGCGAATGTGCGCGCACGCGTTTGCTTATACGCGCGACAGCGGTCTGCTTTCCGAAGCAAGACCGGAAATTACAGATCTTGTATCGTCGAAGGACTGGGATACCAGAATGAGAGCGTTTCTTGCGTTCGGTTATATCGCAAGCGCAAACGATGTGAAGTTCCTTATGGATTCATACGAAAAGGAAAACGTATGGCAGGTAAAGAACAGCATTATAAATTCGTTCGAGATTATCTCGCGTTTCGACAAGTCGGTTTGCGAAAACAAAGACCTTGCATTCTTCCTTGTCGATAAAGGGGAAGGAGAAGGCGTTTATCTTTCGACCGCCGCGTTAAGGGTTCTTGGAACGTTGTTCAGCAAGACAACCGATAAGGGGTTGAAAGCAGAACTGCTGCCGAGACTGCAGTGGTTCCTGATAAAAGGCAAGGCGGTTGAACTCGCGACAATAGGCGAAGCCGTTAACACTATAGGAATAATTTACAAGGACGCCGCTAAAGACGAACTCATTCAACGCTACAAAGATTCAGAAGGATATTACCTTAAGCCGTATATCATCGGCGCGTTCAAGTACATGGAAGACGCGGGCGTATACAAAGAACTGCGTAAACTTATAACGGCCGACGTTCAGGAATACGTCAACAAAAACAAAATAACGGACGGCGATATGATAGCCGGCAGGGAACTCGCGCCGCTATACAGAGCGTTCGTTGAAACGCTTGACGGCCTGAAAGGCAAAGCCAATGCGGAAGACAGCGGAATACTTTGGCTCATATTCTGCGAGTTCACGCGCTCAAAAGACCCGTCGATAGCCGATGTTTGTTTTAATGCGCTTAACGCTGACATATACACGGCAAAAAGAAACGAACTTAAAATGTCGATGGAGTTCGATTATCCCGAACTCTCGTACCCGAAAGACAAGGAAACGATGAAACTGTTCATACGCGAATTCGCTTTTCTTAAAGCGGAGAACGCCGTGAAGATTCTCGAGAACAATCTAAAAATAAACGATTACGAAATCTGCAGGGAATCGGCGGCTGCCTTGAAAACGATAACGGGAAAAGATTATACGTTCACTGCCAAGCCCGTCAGTTTTTTCGACGCGAATAAACTGAACGGTCTTGCGAAAAAGCAGTTCGCAATTTTTCACACAAATCAGGGCGACATAAAAATAAAATTCTATCCGTATTATTCGCCGTTCTCCGTTCTGAATTTCATAACGCTCGCTGAAAAAGGTTTTTACAATAAGACAACTTTCCACCGCGTGGTTCCGGGATTCGTAATTCAGGGCGGCGATCCGCTTAACAGCGGATGGGGCGGACCAGAATACACAATACGCTCAGAGTTCATTCCGTTAAGTTTCGAAAGAGGAATACTGGGTATGGCGTCGGACGGAAAGGATACGGAAGGCAGCCAGTTCTTCATAATGCATTCGCCGTATTACCATCTTGATAATTCATATACGATTTTCGGCGAGGTGGTAAGCGGAATGGAGGTGGTTGACAAAATCTATCTGGACGACTATGTTGAGAGTATAGAAATAACTGATAAATAAGCATTTAGGGCGGGCAGAATCTCTGCAAAATGGCACTGATTATGCTTTTGTAAATATTTATTTTATTGAAACTACTGAAAGATTTAAAGCGTTTTATATATTGACAAACCAATTTAAAATATAGGAGAATAAAATGATTTCCAAGAAACTTGAAGATGCGATAAATTCACAGATCAACAAAGAATTCTATTCCGCGTATTTCTATCTCGGCATGTCAGCGTACTGCAATTCGCTCGACCTCGACGGTTTCGCGAATTTTTTCCATGTACAGTATCAGGAAGAAACATTCCACGCGATGAAGTTCTATAATTTCCTTCTAGAAAGAGGCGGCAGCGTAGTGCTGACGAAAATCGACACGCCTCCGGCGGATTTCAAGTCGCCGCTTGACGTGTTCGTGAAAACGCTCGAGCACGAGCAGTTCGTGACCGCTTCGATAAACAACCTTCTCGACCTTGCCATTAAGGAAAACGACCATGCAACGTCGAGTTTCCTGAAATGGTTCGTGGACGAACAGGTGGAGGAAGAAGCGACAGTTACGAAACTTGTCAATAAACTTAAACTTGTCGGCGACAACGTCGGCGGACTGTTCATAATAGACAACGAACTGAAAGCCAGAGCGTTCAATCCTCCGGCAACAGGCGAATAAAAGCACACAAATAATTTTTAAAGCCCTTCCCGGGCCGCGATTCGCGAAGACGAATTAAAAACCCGGGAAGGCACCATTTTAAAAAAGGCTTCCATAGGAAGCCTTTTTCAATTAGTAATTGGTAATTAGTAATTAATAATTAAGAGCAGGGTTCATGGTTTAGAGTTCGGAATATTAAATCACGGAATATGATTTTGTAATTATGAATATCAACGCCAGAGTTTTGTTCTTGCTCTAATAATCCTGTGTTATCTTTTCTTTCGGTTTTTTCCCGCGGGCTATAGAAAAAAATCTGTGTTAATCTGTTTAATCGGCTCTTTCTGTGTGTGGTTATTTTGTTTTCTCTGTGTTCTCAGTGAACTCTGCGGTGAGATTATCTAAACTCATTAAGCAGCAGCAGCGACGCGTCCTTCTCTATCTTGTCGTAAGGCAGTTCGATGAGTTTCTTCGTAAGCGTAAACCACGCGTCTTCGTTTCCGCTGACTGGCAGTATAACGAGGTTCCTGTCGGCGAAGCCGTTGTTCTTCGCGAGAAGGTATATGATGAGTTTTGAAGCCCAGTGATGCGATGTGTCTTCCTTGTCGGGGTTTATTATTCTTTCGAACAGCGACAGCAGTATGTACCGCCTTAGTCCGTTCGATTTCGCCAGTTCGAAAAGGTAAGCAGAAAACTCGGGGTTGACCTTCAGAAGCGTCTCGCATATTTCCTTCTCGTGCGTGAACGAGCTGTCTATGTTAAAGATGTTGTCGTCTCCGAAATCAGCGTAGAAATATTTAAGCACGTCGGGAACGCTCCATCCGATTCTCTTCGCGTCCTTGTAATCGTTGAGGTGGCGGATTTCATGAAATGCGTTTGAGTTTTTCACGAGCACAGCCGCAGATTCTTTACGCGAAAACAGATTAATCTCTTCGCGTATTTTTTCCGAAAGCAGTTTTGCGTCATCGTCGTTTATCCTGTAACTCTTCGTCATCCGCTTTATTTCTTTTACCGACTCGTCCTTGTCGGCCGCTGCTGTACAGCGTTTCACCGCGAGTTCAAGGCTTTCGTCAAGTATGAAAGAGAAAGGCGAATTCGGAAGTTTGATTCCGAGGAACTGTTCCGTTATGTTGAGTTTGTCAATACGCTTAAGTATATAAACCTTCCTGTCCGGGCTTTCCGGCAACGGCGCTATCTCGCCCGTAATTTCGTACGACAGCAGGTAAGACGCCGTCGTGCCGTTGTTGTACCTGTATTCGAACATCAGGTTCGCGAAAGGATACCCCTTGTTGTGAAGTTCGAGGTTGAGCGAATTGGTTAAATTGTTGATTTCGTCAAGGTCGCCTTTCTCCTCGATCTTCGCGAACAGGTCAAGAACTTTCCTTTTAACGGCAGTGTCTGCATCCGCGTTTTTAACCGCCTGCTTCTGCTCGACATACTTGTCGGAATTTTTCCAGTCGCTGTTTACGTAATAATCGCGGGCGTTGTTGAGCTTTACCGTGAGCCCTGAAACATCATCGGAAAGAAATGCCTTCATTTTTTTAACGTCCTCTTCTGACGGCTTTCCCGGAACGGGGCTCATCTTCTCGTAGATGAATTCCTTTGTAATGCGGCTGTCTTTGAGGAACATTCCGCCTTTAAGAACAATTGACATAGAATGCACGCCTGCGGGAAGATAAAGCGGGTCGATTTTAAGGTTCGCTATCTTCAGAATGCCCAGGTCGGTGTAATCGAAAGTGTTCGCGTTCGAACGCTGAATCATCTTATCGTCTATGTACACCTCAATTTCCGTGGGCATGCGCTTGCCTTTGATAAGTATAGTCGCGGGAAATTCCGAGGAGACCAGAATGCGCGTCTGGGGCGAAATCAGGTAAACCTTGAAAGAATAGATGTTATAGAAATTATAGGCGACGAGAACCGTAAGCACGAGCGCCGAAACGATAAGCAGCGGCAATACAACATAATATTTGATTTTCCTGACCAACGCCTTAATATTGGAAACCCTTTAATTAATTTAAATACAATAAAACTTGATTCTTGCTTCTTGATTCTGCTCTTCTAACTTCTGTTCTTTCTCCATTCCAAATCTTTCAAATATTCGGTATTTTAAGAAAAATCAATTAATTTCATGAAAAGATATATTGTAACACTGCTGGTTTTGTTTTCCTTCGTTTACTCCTATGCCCAGGAAAACATAAGGGAAATAAACATTGTTCACTGGAACGATTTCCACGCGAGAAACGTGGCTTATAAGACAACAAAGAAAAAAGACGGCGAGACTACGGAATATTATATCGGCGGCACGGGCTCGATGCTCGGCTATCTCAATAAATACAGAAACAAAAACACGCTCGTTATGCACGGCGGCGATGATTTTCAGGGAAGTCCGATTTCCTCTATCACAAGGGGCAAGTCGCAGATAGAACTTATGAACCTCTACGGCATCGACGCATTCGTCGTCGGCAACCATGAGTTCGATTACGGCTACCAGGCGCTCGACTCCGCTTTAAGCGATGCGAACTTCGACGTGCTCAGCGG
Organism: uncultured Ignavibacteriota bacterium; assembly: GCA_903831845.1. Lineage (GTDB taxonomy): Bacteria > Bacteroidota > Ignavibacteria > Tepidaquicellales > Tepidaquicellaceae > CAIKZJ01. The sequence continues at coordinate 16,311 of CAIKZJ010000024.1, read as the reverse complement.
CAACGTTTACAGAATAAGCGACAAAAGGACTTTTGGAAAGAGTTACGTTGTAAAAGAAAAGAACGGCGTGAAGGTCGGCATCATTGGCGTTTCGCCCATCGACCTTCAGACTCTCACACTGCCGAAAAACGTTGAAGGGCTTTCGGTTCTGAACACGGATTCGGTTATCACTGCCTGCATCGGTGAACTCAAAGCGCAGAAATGCAACCTCATAGTACTGCTTTCGCACTGCGGTATCGAAGAGGACAAGTACTTCGCGGAGAATTTCCATAAGGATATCGACGTTATTATCGGCGGACATTCGCACACCCCGATTTTCAAGCCTCAGGTCGTTGACGGCGTTCTCATATGCCAGGCCGGTTCATACGGAAAGTACATCGGCAAGATTGACATGAAAGTCGACGTCGTTAAAGACACCGTAGTCGAGTATTTCGGATTCCTCAAGGAAACCAAAATGGACCCGGCAATATACGACAAGACTGCGGGCGACAAGGTCGACGCGATGATTGCCGCGATCGAACCGGAAATGAAAAAGGTCATCGGCACTCTCGAAACACCGTGGAAGAAAGACAACTGCGGGCAATGGACGGCTGACGCGCTCCGCACGATGTTCAAGACCGACGTAGCGTTCATGAACTCGGGAAGCATCAGGAAAGACCTGCCGAAGGGCGACATCACTGTCGGCGATATATGGGAAATCAATCCGTTCGGAAATTCGATTGTAACATTTAAGGTTAAAGGCAGTACATTAAAGAAGATGATGGCTAACAACATAACGAAGGCGATGAAGGACGCGACTCTCAACGACTACGACATGATTATAATTTCGGGAATGAGAATCAAGATTGACGGCTCGCAGAAAAACCCGAAGAATCCCGAGGACATTATAGTGAGCATAAAACTCGACGGAAAGAACCTCGACCCTGAAAAGACATATTCTGTATGTACGAACAGTTACACGGCATCACAGGCGAAGAAATACTTCGGCGATTTCGGCGTCGAGCTTGACGTCGTCGACACGAACGTGATAGACCGCGATGCCCTGATGGACGCGGTAAGGCAGCAGAAAGTTATAAACAGCGTTTACGAAAAAAGAGTAGTTGACGAAAAATAAATTTAATAAATGGCAGAACCCAGATTAGTACATTGCATAAAACTCGGCAAGGACCTGCCCGGTCTTGCAAAACCGCCGTTACCCGGCGAACTCGGGCAGAAGATTTACGACAACGTTTCGAAACAGGCGTTCACGATGTTTCTGGACTATTTCAGGATGATAATGAACGAGTATCATCTTGACCTAAGTTCACCGAACACCGACAAGATATTCGAAGAACAGATAAAGGAATACTTCTTCGGAGGCGGCGGACGTCTGCCCGATGAATTCGTGCCCGAAAAATAAAATAATATAATGGCGACTCCGTTTGAGTTTGACAAATACATCGAGCAATCGAAAGAAGACGCGTACAGGTTTCATCAGGACGAAAAAAATCTTTCGTCGCTCCGCACTTTCGTGCTTATATTTTCAATCATAACGGGTTTCATAACGATTACAACTTTCTTCGACGGCAGCATCGATTACGACTCATACTCGTACTTTGCCGCTTTCGTGATTTCGCTGTTCATAAGGATATTTTACCGGAAGTTATTCACGCTCGACAACGTCAGGAAAAGGATTTTCCTTCTGATAATCGCATCGCTGATGGCTTTCCTTCTTTCGGGAATACTTCACGCTATAGTTCAGCCGGAAACGCAGGATGAAAAGAAAGAGCGTATTGAAAGAACCGAGAAACTCGCGAAAGAAAAAGGTCTTTCAATGAGCGTAAATGACAGTAAAACGCCCGATAATTCGGTGCCAATAGTCATATTCTTCGCTATATCGCTTTTATTCTTCAGGTTTCCGAAGAGCGACATCGTGCAGCTTTACGCGCTTGTTCTCGGACTGCCGGTTCTTACCGACCTGATATTTTTCAGGAACCTGGGGATTGCCGATAAAATACCGATGACAATCACCGCTATTCTGTGTTTTGTTATTTCGTATTCATCCGAAAGAAAGAGACACAAACGGTTTTACAGGCAGTACGATGAGTATTCCAAACGTCATTCGGAAACGGTGAGAATGAAGAAAGAGCTGGATTATGCGCGCGAGATTCAGCTTTCGATGCTTCCGGAAAACACGAAAAAAATAGGAAGCCTGAATATCGCTGCAACTTCAATACCCGCAAGCGAGGTAGGCGGCGACTACTACGATTATTTTAAGATATCCGACGGAGTTACGGGAATATTCATTTGCGACGTATCAGGGCACGGTGTGGCGAGCGCGCTCCTGCTTTCGGGACTGCGCAGCTGCATGCATCTGATACTCGAGGATACGGCTAATCCCAAAGAGGTGTTCGAGAAACTCAACCGGATGATACGCAAAACGCAGAACAGGAAAATGTTCGTAACGGCGGTGTTCGCAGTCATCGACGAGAAAGAGGAAAAGTGCACGCTGTTCAACGCGGGACACCTTCCTCCGTACAGGATTTCAGGTGATTCTCACGAACTCTTCAAAATAAAACGCCACGGTATAACGCTCGGAGCGGTGGACAGGTTCGGAGGGGAGAACGGCGACGATATAGTGTCGTTCGATTTCAGAAAGGGCGACATGCTGCTTCTTTATACTGACGGTATCATAGAGGCGATGAATTCGATAAGAGAAGAATACGGATTTGAAAGGCTGGAAAGTTTCCTATACGCCAATTCCGAGAAGGCGCCCGCAGTGCTGCTCGACGACCTTATTAAGGACGTGAACAAATTCACGGAGGGCGCAGAACAGATTGACGACATAAGCATAATGGTACTCACGAGATAAATTTTAATTCATATTAAAATGGCAAAACCAAAAGTTGGAATAATAATGGGCTCCGATTCGGACCTGCCCGTCATGACTCAGGCGGCCGACATACTTAAAAAATTCGGTGTGCCGTATGAGATTAAAATCACTTCGGCTCACAGGACCCCTGATCTGATGGCTTCTTACTCCAGAACAGCTTATAAGCGCGGAATAAAAGTAATCATCGCGGGAGCGGGCGGCTCGGCGCACCTGCCGGGAATGAGCGCTGCTTATTCGCCTGTACCGGTTATCGGTGTTCCGGTTGAATCTAAAGCCCTGAAAGGACTAGACTCGCTTCTTTCGATAGTGCAGATGCCCTACGGGGTGCCGGTGGCGACAGTCGCGATCAACAACGCGAAAAACGCGGCGCTGCTCGCGGTGAAAATGCTTGCGTCATCCGACAAGAAACTTCTTGCAAAAATGCTGAAGTTCATGGACGAAATTAAGAAAGAATCGTTGGGCAAGAACAAAAAGCTGAAGAAATAATTGTTTTACTATCCTAAGGCGCGGTTATCTGATTGCGCATGTATTATAATAAATTGATGAAAAAAATATTATTAATTGTTGCAGTGTCCTTAGTGTTTCTGCCGTTTAAAAGCGGATATTCACAGAACGAAAAACAGGATGAGGCGAAAGGCATCGAATACCTTGTCGCCATGATGGAAGGCTCATACTCGAGCGAAGAACAGTCAAAATCCGACACAAGTTACTTTGACATACGGCTGCATATGAAAAGAATGTGGAAAGACAAAACAGGCGAAGCGTGGCTGTACGTAGAACAGGCGGTGGCGTCTAAACGGGACAAGCCTTACAGGCAAAGAGTTTACAGAATTACTCAGATTGACGGAAAAACATTTGAGAGCGCCGTATTCACAATACCCGACCCGCTCAAATACGCAGGTGAATGGAAAAATGATAATCCGCTTTCCGGCTTGAGCCCCAAAGATATTGTTTCGCGCGGCGGGTGTTCGGTTTTCCTCTCGCTTCAGGACGACGGCACCTTTAAAGGTTCTACTAAAGATAAGAATTGCGAAAGCGATCTTAGAAACGCAAAATATGCCACGAGCGAGGTTACGCTGCGCAAAGACGAGCTGATCAGCTGGGACAGGGGCTTCAACGACAAGGACGAACAGGTCTGGGGAGCCGTAAAAGGCGGATATATCTTCAGAAAAGTGAAAGAATAAGGCCGCAGAGAGATTTTCGCGGATGCAAAATATTATCATTTTTTGATAATAAAATAATAGATAAAATCAGTTTATTTGTATAATTCAAAACTAAAAAATTTAAACACATAATAATGGCAGACGACAGAACAATGAAGATGAAATCGCTCGAGATGGCGATTGACCAAATAGAGAAGGACCACGGCAAGGGTTCGATAATGAAACTCGGCGACAAGCCCGCCGCAAAACTTGAAGCTATATCGACAGGTTCGATATCGCTTGACGCCGCGCTCGGCATCGGAGGGGTCCCGCGCGGAAGAATAGTTGAGATCTACGGTCCTGAATCTTCGGGAAAAACAACGGTATGTCTCCACATTATAGCCGAAGCCCAGAGAAACGGAGGTCTGGCAGCTTTTATAGATACCGAGCACGCGCTCGATACAAACTACGCCGGGAAACTCGGCGTCGATATAAGCAACCTGCTCATTTCACAGCCCGAATACGGCGAGCAGGCGCTCGAAATATGCGAAACTCTCGTGAGAAGCAACGCGCTCGACGTCATAGTCGTCGACTCTGTAGCGGCGCTTACGCCGAGAGCTGAAATCGAAGGCGAGATGGGCGACTCGGTAATGGGCATGCAGGCAAGGCTTATGTCACAGGCGTTAAGAAAACTCACAGCAGCGGTTTCGAAATCAAACGTTGTTCTTATCTTCACGAACCAGCTGAGGGACAAGATAGGCGTAATGTTCGGAAGCCCCGAAACGACAACGGGCGGCAAGGCGCTTAAATTCTACGCTTCGGTCAGAATGGACATAAGAAGAATCGCGGCAATCAAGGAAGGCACCGATGTGATGGGTAACAGGACAAAAGTCAAGATAGTGAAGAACAAGGTCGCGCCTCCTTTCAAGGAAGTCGAGTTCGACATCCTTTACAACGAAGGCATTTCAAAAGTCGGCGACGTGATCGACCTCGCCGTGAACAAGGAAATCATCAAGAAAGGCGGAGCGTGGTTCACTTACGGCGACAACAGGGTTCAGGGTAGGGACGGACTCAAGAAACTTCTCGTCGAAGAGCCGGCGATATTCGACAAGCTTCTCGGCGAAGTGAAGGCGGCGCTCGGATTCAACGGAAACGGCGCGCAGGCGGAACAGCTGGCTGCCGTCAAGGAAGAACCCGTGAAGGAAAAGAAAAAATAAATTTTCAAACGATAATGAAGCCGGCACGATGTGCCGGCTTTTTGATTTATGAAAATCACTTCGATTGAAAAACAGAAAAAGGAAGGAAGATATAACATCTTCCTCGACGGCGAATTCGCTTTCGGACTGTACAAGGAAACAATATACGAATTCGGTCTGCGGATTAATGACGAACTCGACGCGAAGAAATCCGAAGAGATCAGAACGCGTGACGAAATCGGATTCGCGAAACGCGTAGCTTACAGGTTTCTTAACTATAAGCAAAGAAGCGAAAAGGAAGTAAGAAAGAAATTAAAGGAAAAGAAAATTTCGGAAAAAACCATCGATCTTGTTATCTCATCCCTGAAAGACCTCAACTATCTTAACGACGAAAGTTACGCCAAATTATACTTGCAGTCCAAAATCCTCCGGAAACCCGAAGGCAAGCGCGTATTAAAGATGAAACTTGCCGAAAAAGGCATACCGAAAGAAGTTGCCGATAAAATTATTACGGAACAGTACACACCCGAAACCGAAACACAAAAAGCGGCTGAACTGCTGAAAAAATACGAAAAAAAGGTTAGAGCGAAGACAGAGCAGGAGAAAAAACAGAAATGCTACAGGTATCTCATATCAAAAGGCTTCGATTTTGACACAGTGAATGCAGTAATAAAGCCGGTCGAATAACACCCTCCACGTTTTTTGTTAACAATATATTCTATAAATTGTATACATATCCGGTATAATGAAAACATTAAAAATTTTTTTACTGTTTTTCATGATTCTGTATTCACCGCCGCTGTCATATTCTCAGAATACAAATCCTTATTTAAAACCACACGATTATTTTCAGGGAAGATACGAAAATGTCAAAGCGCCGTTTTCGTCTTCGGAAACTTACGCTAAACTTCCGGCGCTGTATGAGAATATGGACATAAGCCTTGATCCCGCTCCTCAGAATGAACCTTCAGTTAAGTTCAACGCGAAAAATCCGAGGTACGTTCTTGCTGCCTGGAGAGATTTCAGCCAGGGGGTAAGCCCCGCCCGGAGGAGGATCGGGTACAATTACTCGAATGACAGCGGTAACACGTTTTTTCCCGCGCAGTTACTGATTCCCGTGCTTGATACGAATCATCCGTTAATGAGCGACCCGGTGGTTTGCTCCGATACCAACGGTAATTTTTATGTAGCGACAATTTCGATTTCAACATACGGCGGAATGGACGTGTTCGTTTATAAGTCTACTGATTTCGGGATGAGTTTTACAAGCTGTTCAATGGCTGCAGGAGGAATCTCTTCTGCGCCTGAAGATAAGGAGTGGATGGTCTGCGATCTTACGAAAGGAAACAGTCCTTATAAAAACAATCTCTACATCAGCTGGACACACTTCGGTTCAACCCAGAATATAATGCTTGTTAAATCCACAGACTGCGGAGTCAGCTGGGGATCTCCTGTAGAGGTTAGCTTACCCGGAACGGTTCAGGGTTCCTGTCCCGCCATCGGCCCGAACGGTGAGGTTTATGTGGTCTGGGTTTATAACTACGAAAACATAATTTCAGTTTACTTCGGCAAATCAACTAACGGCGGCAAGAGTTTCGAAAAGGAGCAGTTGATAGCCCAGGGTACAAGACCAACAATTGCCGCGGCAACTTATAACAGTACATTTCCTTCAATGGCGGTTGACGTTTCCGGCGGCCCGGGTAACGGTACCATATATGTTACGTTCTGCGACGGAAGAAACTACGACGCGGACGTGTTTCTTATTAAATCAACCAACGGAGGAGCAAACTGGACGTCACCGTTAAGAATAAATAACGACAGCACAGGAAACGGCAAGCAGCAATACTGGCCCTGGATAGCAGTGAATGAAACTGGCAAGATCGCCATTATATATTACGATTCGAGGAACGGAACAAATAACAACATTATTCAAACCTGGCTTGCTCGCTCGACAAACAACGGACAGTCGTTCATTAATTCGGTTATGAGCGATGCATCGTTCAATATATCCTGGCCGAATGAGGAGGTCCGGTTCGGCGATTACATTAATGTCGACTACAGAGGCGGCAGGATTCTTCCCGTCTGGACGGATTTAAGGAATGGCGGAGTTGATATGGAAATATACACGGCGATCGTGCGCGTGCCTGTCGGTATAAATAATATCTCTGCGGAAGTACCGAATAGTTTTATACTGCATCAGAACTATCCTAATCCGTTCAACGCGGAAACAAACATTAAATTTGAAATCCCTGTTCCCGGTATTTCAGAAATGAAAATATACGACATCAAAGGCAGGAAAGTATCGGTTGTTTTTAACGAATACACGAAAGCAGGAACTTACGGAACCAGATTCAACGCCGCAAATCTGACAAGCGGCGTTTATTTCTGTGTTCTGAAATCCGGTAATTCTGTTCGCACGAAGAAAATGATAATGATAAAATAGAAGTATAAGAGTCTTGTTGAAACCCGTTGAATGTTGTAAGTTATATAAGCGCTGCCGGCAGAAAATATTAATCAGAATTTCCCGGTTTAAAATCAGGTGTCATGAAAACAAATAAAATTTTTTCGTTTTTGTTCATTTTCATCGCGTTATCCGCGCAGGCGCAGAATGAACATATTGTATCCGCTAATGGTCCCCGCGGAAAATATAACGATCTGCCTTATCAGTACAATAATATAAACATAAGCGGCAATATATTCCCCCAGAACGAACCTTCGGTGAAATTCAACGCTAAAAATCCGAGGTATGTTCTCGCCGCCTGGAGAGATTTCCGGCAAAGCGCTATTCCGCCGATTTGGGGAATCGGATATACTTATTCGAGCGACAGCGGAAAAACGTTCGCTTCCAACAGCCTTCTCATACCCGTGCTTAACCCCGCATATCCGTATATGTCAGACCCCGTGGTTTGTTCCGATACGAACGGTTTTTTTTATATAGCGTCAGTGTCTTTCGGAAACTCCGCAGGGATGGATGTAGTGGTGTACAAATCGTCGGATAACGGAATGACATTCACGGATTATTCAAGAGCGGCCGGCGGGATCCCCGGCGTTACCGAAGACAAGGAATGGATGGTCTGTGATTTAACAAAAGGAAACAGCCCGTATAAAAACACTCTTTATATTACGTGGACGAGATACGAAACTTCGCAGAATATTCAACTGACAAAAAGTACAAACAACGGGGTCAACTGGACACCGCCTGTCAAGGCCGGCACTTCAGGAATCGTAACGGGTTCGTGTCCGGCAATCGGTCCGGGCGGAGAAGTTTATGTTATATGGTTAGATTACGAGACTAATGATTATAAAATTTACTTTAACAAATCAACTGACGGCGGCGCGAGTTTCTCAACACAGCGACTCATAACGCAAGGACCGAAGCCTATTCTTGATATAACATGCAACGGATTAACAATGCCTTCCATGGCTGTCGATGTATCGGGCGGACCGCGGAACGGCTATATTTATGTAACATTCTGCGACGGGAGAAACGGCGACGGGGATGTGTTATTGATGAAATCCTCAAACGGAGGCGAGAACTGGTCGACTCCGGTCAGGGTAAATAACGACAGCGTAGGAAACGGCAAACTTCAATGCTGGCCGTGGATGGCGGTAAACGAATACGGTGAAATCGCTATAATATTCTACGATTCAAGAGACGGACTTACGAACGCGCATGTAGGCGCATGGCTCGCCCGGTCAACAAACGGCGGGCAGTCATTCGTTAACGAAGCGCTCAGTTCGGTTTCTTTTTATGTGGGATGGCCGAATACCCAGATTCGTTTCGGAGATTATATTAACGTTGATTACAGGGGAGGAAGGATCGTGCCCGTCTGGACAGACCTGAGAACAGGTAATTATGATATGGAAATTTATACCGCGGTCGTGGATGTGCCGATAGGAATAAAAAATATTTCTTCGGAGATTCCGAAAGATTTTGCCCTGTACCAGAATTATCCTAATCCTTTCAATGCAAATTCAAAAATCAAATTTAAAATATCAAAATTATCCGGGGTGCGGTTATCTGTTTTCGACATTACGGGAAAGGAAATTGCGGGGATTGTTGATGAACGGCTTAAACCCGGAACATACGAAGTGACGTTTGACGGCAGCAGCCTGAGCAGCGGAGTTTATTTTTACAGACTGTCTGCGGAAAATTATTCCGAAACAAGAAAAATGATGTTGATCAAATAAATTTTCCCGGAAAAATATTCATTTTTGTCAAAACAAAGCCTGTTTTGGTATCAGGCGTAACAAATACGGGCTCGGTCCGAAGAAAATAGTACTTATTTTGTGTGTTTTTGAATGCATTTTTCCTCTGAAATTCTGTAAAAACAAGAAGATAGTATTTCCGGAAAAATTAGTGACCGTCCGCAAATAAATATTTAAACTTTCCTTTATATTTTATACATTATATAATACACAGTACAAAAATGAAAACAATCGGGTATTTAACGGCTTTTTTAATCTGCATTCCATTAATTGTATTTGGGCAGAACAATCAGAGATTTACATCCCCTCATGATTTTTATCCGGAAAACAGTAAAATATCGAAACCTCCCAGCGCACCGGGAAATCATTATGCTTTACTGCCTTATCCGTACACGAACGTGAACTTAAGCAATGATTCTTTTCCGCAGAACGAACCTTCCGTGAAATTCAATGCAATGTACTCGAATTTCGTCGTTGCGGCATGGAGGGATTTCAGAACCGGGGTTTCTCCGGCTTTGAGAAGAATCGGTTTCACCAGGTCGACAAACGGCGGAACAACCTGGTCAACATCGCAGCTGATACCCGCTCTTGACCCGAACCATCCGCTTGCAAGCGATCCCGTTGTCTGTTCGGATACGAACGGAAATTTCTACGTTGCAACGATATCTCTTACAGCGGCTGGCGCGCTCGACATACTGGTTTTTAAATCCACCGATTTCGGACAGACATTTCCGATATACTATTTTGTGCAGGGCGGCGGAGCAAATGACGAGGACAAGGAATGGATGGTCTGCGACCTTACAAAAGGCAGCAGTCCCTATAAAAATCATTTATACATAAGCTGGACGCGTTTCGGAACGCCGGCAGGAATTCTTCTGACAAAATCGACTAACCACGGCGTTAACTGGACTATGCCCGTGCAGGTCAGCAGCGGCGGCGGCGTGCAGGGTTCTAACCTCGCTATCGGACCAAACGGCGAAGTGTATGTCGTCTGGGTTGGCGGCACAGCATCAAACGATATTATTTATTTCAATAAGTCAACAAACGGCGGCGCAAGTTTCGGAACGGAACAGATTATTGCGCAGGGCACGTCCCCCAATATACCTATAACAAGCAGCGGAGTTACTTTCCCGTCAATAGCCGTTGACGTTTCGGGCGGACCGCGCAACGGCACCGTTTATGTTACCTGGTGCGACGCAAGAAACGGAGACCCGGATATCTTCCTTATAAAATCGACAAACGGCGGAGTAAACTGGTCAACGCCCGCAAGGATAAACAATGATCCGACAGGAAACGGGGCGCTGCAATGCTGGCCCTGGATAGCGCTGAACGAACAGGGAAAGATGGCGGTACTTTACTATGACTCGCGCAACGGCACCAGTACCACAAACATTGAAGCGTGGCTGGCGCGTTCTACAGACGGCGGAACGTCTTTCGTGAACGAAAAACTCAGTTCGACCGGATTTATTGCCAGCTGGCCGAATACAGACGTGCGTTTCGGCGATTATATCAACGTTGATTACCGCGGAAACCGTGTAGCGACCGTATGGACGGACAGAAGGGCCGGCGGCAGCAATTTGGAAGTTTATACGGCTGTGGTTGATTTGTCCGTTGGCGTTAAAACCATATCAACGGAAATGCCTTCAGAATACGTTCTGGGCCAGAATTACCCGAATCCGTTCAATCCGTACACAAAAATAAGGTTTGAACTGCCAAAAGCGGGGGAAACAGGATTAAGAATTTATGACTTAACAGGAAAGTTTATTTTTAGCATATTCCAAGAATACAAGCAGGCAGGTGTCTACGAAGCTGGATTCGATGCATCGCGGCTGTCGAGCGGCATTTATTTTTATACGCTGACGTCGGGCAATTTTAAGGAGACAAAAAAGATGTTTCTTATTAAATAACTTATTTCCCCGGTAATACCGGATAATTTATTTTTAAATTATGAAAAAATTATTTACACTGATCGGAATCCTGGTTATCGGACTCGTGCTTTCTTTCAACAGTTTGCAGGCATCTGACAACCCGGTTTTCTCGACCCTTGACAGCCAGAACGTTGTCATCGAAACCTGCACCGGAACATGGTGTCAGTATTGTCCCTGCGGACATACAATTTTAACAGGAATAATCCAGACTTATCCGAGAACCGTGGCTTTATGCTATCACGGTCCCACCGGATACGGAGATCCCTGGGCAACAGTCGGTTATCCGATGATTCAGCAGTTCGGAATGACTTCATATCCGACAGGCGTTATACAGAGATCGTCGGGCATCATCAGCCGTTCATCCTGGAACGCTTACGTTTCAATGTATTCGGCTTATACCCCCACCGTCAGAGTTGAATTAAGCAACGCTCAGATAAACGTCGGCACAAGAACAATTACCGGCACGATAACATCGACAGCGCTCACAAATTTAACCGGCGGATACAAGATTTTTGTCGCTATCACTGAAAACAATTTAATCTACGCGCAGACCGGAAACAGCGGCTGCCCGGGCGGCACGAATTATGTCCATGATCATGTTGTCAGAGCTTTAGTAACCCCGACAACAGGAACATCATTAACCGCAGGCCCCTGGAATCAGGGAACGGCTCTTACATATAACCTGAATTATGTAATACCCGCAGGAATCGACTTAAACAATATCGACGTAAACTACATTGTTTATTTCGACGGAGCGCCCTACACAACAGGAGCTAACGTACAGAACGGTTTAAGAACAGTTGCTTCGGCTTATACCGTTACCGGTATCGGCAAGCTGGAAACTGTTCCCGAGAAATATGAACTCGGCCAGAACTATCCCAACCCCTTCAACCCGACGACAAACATCCGTTTCTCGATTCCGAAAGACGGAAACGTAGTGTTTAAGGTTTATGATATAAAGGGAAAAGAAGTAGCGACATATCAGGACGGCTTCCTTAAAGCAGGTTCTTACAACGTCACACTCGATGCAAGCTTCCTCGGCAGCGGCGTTTATTTCTACAAACTCTCAGCCGGAAACTTCACCGATACAAAGAGAATGATTCTCGTAAAATAAGATTTCTTATCTAACGATAAAATGGTTACGGATGAAAATCCGTAACCATTTTTATTTAAATTAAAATTTGAAATGTGTATCAGCGCGAAATGCTTTCCCACACCCTCTTTCCAATGAACGGTATCATCTTGTATTCTCCGCCGAACGCCTTGACGCCGACATATACAGCGTAACCGATTGCCGCGAATATGACGACGAATATTCCGATGTACAGCGCGGCGGTAAGTAATAATATAAGAACGGGAAACGCGCCCGGGTCAGAATGATGCTTCGATGTCATCGCGCCGATTCCAACGCCGAAAACAAGCATCACGAACACGATACCGATAATGAATACAACAAGGAAAACTATGTATGCTATGTGGAAGAATATCGCCTGAAGCGAATGAAACCTCACGAACTGAGATTTGTCCTTCTGCACAGCCCATATTATTATGGGAAGCAGAATGCCGCCGAAAAGAACGGATAAATGAACGAGCAGCGCGAGCAGCCTTTCGTCGCTTGTCGGTATCGTCTGATTTTTCTCCATATGGTTTCTTTTTCTTTAAATTAAGACAGTCCGTGTAAATATAAAAGTGAATTGTGCCGGTTATTTAATCCGTGAAATCTGTGAAGTTCTTTTGTCATCCCCGCAAGCTCTTAGCGGGGACCGTGGCAGAAAAAAAATATAAAGCCACAGATTGCCACAGATTAAAACGGATTAGAACGAATTACTGTTTTCGCTCTCAATCCCTGAGATCTTTGAAAATTCGTGGCAGAAAAAATTATAATTTATCTTTATCCGCTCTTATCTGCTTAATCCGTTCTTTCTGTGTTACGCTCTGTGGTTAATAATATTTTCTCTCTGTCCCGAAAATGCGATTGTATTCGCGGGTTCGCCTTTAAGAAAATCGTGCGGGAATCCGTAAACAATCTTAGTCTCTTCGTCAAGTTTTTTCATTATGTCGTCTGAAAGCGGCATGTCGAGACACTTCATGTTTTCAATCAGCTGCTTGTCGGTTCTTGAGCCGATTATCGGAATGAACACTCCCTTCTGCTGCCTTATCCAGTTGAGCGCTATTATCGCCCCCGGAATTCCCGTTTCGTCCGATATCTTTTTCACGAATCTTGCTATCTCCGTGTTGCGCTCGTTCAGTCTCGCGCTTCCTTCTTTAATTCTCTTCGGGCCTTTGTCTTTTTCGTCGAGGTATTTTCCGGTTAACGCTCCTCCGCCTATTGTACCCCACGGGGTAATTGCGAGGTCGAACGCATTTGCCATCGGAATGAGGTCCCGCTCGGCATGCCTCTGGAAAAGCGAGTATTCTATCTGAAGACCGACGAATCTTGACCAGCCCCGTAGGTCGGCCATCGTGTTTGCAGCGGAGACAACCCATGCGGGAGTGTCGGAAATTCCGACGTAAAGAACTTTCCCGCTTCTTACGAGATCGTCGAGTCCGCGCATTACCTCGTCTATCGGCGTAAGCGAATCCCATGCATGAACCCAGAGAAGGTCTATGTAATCCGTGCCGAGTCTTTTAAGCGAATCCTCGACAGAATTCATCATGCTTTTTCTGTTGTTGCCCGAAGCGTTAATATTGTTCGGGTTTCCGGGATTTTTCAGAGTGTACTTCGTTGCGAGAACGTAATAGTCTCTGTCCTGCTTTATGAATTCGCCCACGAATTTTTCGCTTGAACCTTCGGTGTACAGGTTCGCTGTGTCGAGAAAGTTGCCGCCCGCGCTTACGAACGCGTCGAAGACTTTCTTCGACTCTTCCTTGTTAACGCCGAAGCCCCATTCTTCTCCGAATGTCATTGTGCCGAGACAAAGCTCCGACACTCTTAATCCTGATTTTCCAAGTAATCTGTATTTCATATATTTGTTATATATTTTTTGTATTCGAAATTTGATTTTTTATCTCCTTCCCAAGCTCCAGCTTGGAAAGCAGAACTGAAAGGTCAATTTCTCTTTACCGATTTGTATTCCTTGTCCGGGTCAACCTTTTCGACATAAGCGCTGTTCCACACCCTGTCGAAAACGGATTCGAGCGTGCTGTTTATCTTCTCGTTGCGGAGAATAAGCGTCGCGTTCCTGCTCTCGTAGAAATAATCCTGTTCGAGGTTCGATGTGCTTATCCACGACATGCTATTATCGGCCGTGAAGAACTTGCAGTGCTGAACACGCGCGTAAGGTATGTAACCCTTGCTGTATTGCGGGATAGTGCTGAACTTAATCTCGATGCCGGGCACGGTCGAGAGTGACTGAATCTGCTCTGTAGCGCCTTTCTTTATTGACCAGTCGGAGAATATTATTTTAATATCGACGCCGCGCTTTGCCGCCTTGCGCAGTTCGTCGTCGATTTTTTTGTAAAGCGTCCCCTTTTCCGAGCCCTTCAGGGAATAAGAGTAAAACTGAAACCGCAGTTTTTTCTTCGCGCTCTTAATCATCTTCAGAAGTTCCGACTCTTCCTTGCTGAAACCCTTCGGCACGATTTTCTTCGGGCTGAATGCGGGGTAAAGCACAATTTTTCCGAATTCTTCCGTCTCTATCGTGAGTTTTTTCTTTGAACTGTAAACGACGCCCGGCTGATTCGCTTTCAGGTCTTCGATTGTTTTTTCGCTGCTGTCGTCGCACAGTTTCCAGTCCATTTCAAAAACAGAAAGAAACATTTCCGCGAGCTCCTTATGCCTGACCCGCACGCCCATTTCGTGAATGTGTTTAAGAGCGCGCCAGTCGAAATTCTGGCTTCCGACAAAAAGGTCCTCTCCGTCTACGATAAAGTACTTGGCGTGCATCACACCGCCGCCTATCTTGCCGAAAGGAATTTTCTTTATAGTGATATTCTTTGTGTTTTCGATATCGACGGCGGATTCCTTGTATCTGTCAAAGAAACTCTTGTCGAGTATAACCCTTACCTGAACGCCCCTGGCCGCCGCGTTTTTTACTTCCGCGATGATGTTCTCAAGCGGTTCTCCTTTTTCGTTTGCTATGTAGAATTGTTCGATGTCTATAGTTTTCTTCGCCGATTTAATCATGTCCGCCCAGACGTCCGCGGGACGCGGTAGTCCGGATTCCTTTATGATAGTCTCTTCCGGCGCGCTTTCAACCAGCTGGAAAAGCGTTTGGGAATAACCGGAACAATAAAGGAACAGCGAAACAAACAGCGTTAACAGTAATTTCCTCATTTGCTTAAATTGTGTTTCTGAAAATAATTTTCGTTAAGATATATTATGATTTTGTACACCGCGTATGAAACAAAAGGCGCAACGAGAACATCCGTGGTATAATGCGCCTTTTGCAGTGTTACGAAAACCCCCACAAGAACCGTATTAACAAGAAAAACGTATTTCAGTTTCTTATTGATTGTAACAAGAAAAAGAAGAAAAAGTGTCGATGTATGACCCGAAAAAAATAAATCCTTCGTCACCTTCGCGCCTGTTCCAACGACGAACACAAGCGGGTCCTGCAGGTCGATTGTGCCGGCAGGAGGATTCAGCGGGGTAACGTACATCATCGCCATTCTTATTATAACCAGAAGCGAGTAAGACTGCAGAGCGATTATCAGTCTCGACGGATGGTTTATCACAAGGTAGACCAGGCAGGTGATCAGCGAGCCGTATATGAACGTGAAAATCGGAATGTTAAGCTCAATCGCGTCAAACCACGTGAATACAGGGTCGGCAAGCACCGCGCCGTTTCGGGTTTCGGCGAAAATAATAAATCTTGAAAGAGAAAAAACGCTTACTATGAGCACGGCAAGCGTCCATATTAAAAGATGCAGGTTGATTTTTTTGCTGAGAAATATGTTCCAGTTGTCTTTTATGTTCATTAGTGCAAGTTATGAAATCTTCCCAAACCTGTAAATGTAAAATT
>CAIKZJ010000023.1 GCA_903831845.1 uncultured Ignavibacteriota bacterium | reverse complement strand
GGTGATCTCTACTGTAGGTTTTCTGCCCGTGTGTTCCCATATCTTCGGATTGTTTCTCCACCTGAAGGACTTTTTGGCGTCATTGATTTCCAGTGGCCTTAAAAATATCTTAAGCATATTTCCTGATAAAAAAAATTATTTTATCCAGATCCGATTTATTATATCGCTGATCAATCGGTAGTGCATGTAAGTTATTAGCTAACTTTGATTCGAATTTAGTTTTTGAGGAAGATTTTAATAAATTCGGCCAGTATATAGGAACGAAAATTCTATTTTTAATTAATTTCTCATGTAAATTCTTAGTAATAAGTAATGGATATGACATCGGTGTAAATTTCCCTATAGATATATTTAATTGATTCAATTCTCCTAATTCATTATGCAAATAAATGAAATTACTATATCTTATGTTTTTAATCATTTCATAGTCCACTCCTGATAACATTCTGCGTGTTAAAAGCGACATATATTTAATTGGTAATTTATCCAACGAATTTTCCGAAGTCTTGAAGTCATTATAGCCAGATTCTGGAGAGATATCAATTCGTTTTGCCAAATGCAATATTCTAGAATATGAAATATCCGTTAATAATTTCATATCAATTATTTTATCTGTGTAAAGATAACCTCCATCTGGTACTCCAAAAAATTTTCTTGGCGAATAAAATGTGTCAACACCATTCAAAGGCCTATCAAAAAAAGCTTGTGAGTTGTCAATGATTAAATTATCGTAGATTCTTGATAATTTTTTAACGCATAAAGATTTAATGCCAAAATAATTAGTGTACAAGACAGCTTCGTTCTTCTTTGGATTGATTTTTATTGGCTCAAGATATTCGTTGATATTATAAAATTCAAATTCTGTATTAGATCTTTTAAATGACTCGAAAATAACTTCGCAGGTATAGTAGGGAACGAAAACTCTCTTGTATTTCCTTGCTCGTAAAATATATTCTAGACAATTTCTTCCTGTGTTAAGTCTTATCGAATTTTTATGGTATTCACTATTTTTATTGATCTCGAGCTCAAAATAACCTCCGATTGGTTTTCCTACTTCAGATAATTTCATAATTTTTAAACATTAAATTAATTTCAATTACCGAATTAAACATAAGCACATCAATTATAGATAATCCAGCCTCAAAATGATTCCTCTTTTGATAGTATGGTTTTAATATCTGATTATAAAATTTCAAGTTAATATTATTATCGGAGTATTTTTTTCTATCGAAAAAACTTTTTCCACCGGGAAGGTTCCAATATTCATTAACATAGCCAATGTTTTTACAAATATTTAATGCCCATTCATCAGGTGAAGAAGGTTTTTCAATGTCTATGTTCATCTCAGAAAAGATCGAGTAATTCCATTCGATTTGTAGATATGAACAAATATTTTTTATGATATGGCAATTCATCTTTACAATGCTGTCATTGTCAAATTCAAATATATCGTGAATCAAATTTGAAATATTGGTATAATATGGAGCAATTTTTTTATAAGTTGTAAGTTTTGCGAAGATTTTATCTTTCCATTTTTCTTCACTTCGAATTTGTATGTCTCGTATAGCAGTATTTCTTGAGTGCTTCCTTAAAGGGGCATTTATATATTGCCACCCTTCTTTGGAATCTAAAATTCTATTCCTTGCAATCCATCCATGATAAATGAATTGTGGAGTGTCGAAAACTATCCAACTATCCGTATTTCTAATTAATCCAAAATAACCAAGATACGGGAAAAAGTATGGTTGCATTATCGCTAATTTCATCGGCTGTTAAAGAATTCTATAATTTTGTCAATTTTGTCCTTTGTCAGATCCGGAAATATAGGCAGACAAAGAATTTCTTCAGATATTTGCTCCGATACCGGCAGCTTCCCGGGCAAGGCGGAATCAAGGTCGCGATATACTGGGAACCGGCTGATAAGCGGATAAAAGTATCTTCTTGTGAATATTGATTTCTCCTTCAGTTTTTCGTAAACCTCGTTTCTGGTAAATGGAAAATCATTATTTATCCTAATCGTGAAATATGCGTAGTTATGGATCACTCCGGGTAAATCCTTATTAGTCTCAATTCCTTTAATGCTTCTAAGGCGCTGCCTGTAATATTCAGTAATTTTCTTTCGTATACTAATTGCCTTATCCGTATATTTCAGCTGCAGCAGACCTAACGCAGATTGAAACTCGTTCATCTTGGCATTTATACCAGTGTCGATAACGGTCGTTTCATCCGTGAATCCGAAATTCTTAAGAAGGTCTATCTTCTTCTTCATGCTTTCGTCATGGCATACTATCGCCCCGCCTTCAAATGTGTTGAATACTTTTGTAGCGTGAAAGCTAAGAACCGAAAGGTCCCCGAAATTTAATACGGATTCTCCGTTCAGCCTCACGCCGAACGCGTGGCAGGCGTCATATATCACTTTAAGCCCTTTTCTGTCCGCTATCTCTTTTATTGCCTCAACGTCGCAGGGATTCCCGTATACGTGAACCGGCATAATTGCTGTGGTCGCCGGTGTCACTGCGGCTTCTATCTTTGACGGATCAAGATTGTATGTAACCGGATCGATGTCCGTGAAGACAGGTTTTATATTGTTCCACCACAACGAATGTGTCGTAGCAACAAACGAGAAAGGTGTCGTTATCACCTCACCCTTGATTCCCAATGCGTGCAGAGCGGTTATGAGCGCGAGTGTACCGTTGCAGAAAAGCGATATGTATTTGACACCCAGATAATCCTTAAGGGCATTTTCAAATTCCTGATGGAACTTCCCCTGGTTTGTAAGCCATTTTTCCTCCCAGATTTGCTCAAGATACGGAATGAACTCATCAAGCGGCGGTAAAAACGGCTGAGTAACATAAGTCGGTTTCTTATTGCTGCTGCTCAATCGGTTTTTTATTTAAAAATTTTGAGGAGAAAATATCGTATAACTTTATCATGTTTTTTTTATACAGGAAAAAGGATATCGCCGAAAACGTAAGAAGGAAAAATATTGTATCCAGCGTAAGAGCCAGAATCTTTCCGGAGTTTAAAGTGTATCTGTTTATAATGATCACGGAATAAATCAATACGGACGAATATATAACGGATGGCAGAACGCTTTTTAAATTATCTGTGAATCCCGCCTTTATTTCTTTTGACGAGAAGTAAATGTTTAGTAGAAATCCTGCAAATGAAACGAATACTACTGCGGCGCACAGTATGTTCAGGCTCGCCTTTGCCGCAAAAGGATAAAGCGCGATGACGAGAACGAAAACGGAAAGATTTATTATCAGAGAATACACACTTTTGCCTTTTGCCAGATAAACGTTGCCGAGAGGGGATACTACGGCTCCGAAAATTCCTGAAAGAAATAGTATCTTTATCGGTACGTTAGCCGATTCCCATTTTCCTCCGAATATTACAGGTATCCATGCCTCCGAAGTGAATGCAAGAAAAGAGAGCGTTGGAAATGCGATCAGCGACATCGAACGGAGAAGGAACAGGTATGTCCGCGATAATTCCGCGTCGTCATCCTTTATCTTTGCAAGTATCGGATACGTTGCGACTCCGATATTCTGTGACAAAAGCTGCTGAGGAAGTGAAATAATGCGTTTCACAAAATGATAAACTCCGAGTTCGAAAACGCCGATGTACTTTGCTAGCAGAAGCCTTTCGATATTCTCGTTTATGTAGCTTATTATCGATGAGAATGAAAGGTTGATCCCGAACTTAAGAAGACTCCTCGATTTCTTCAGCGATATTTTGAATTTAGGATACCATCCCGACAGTCTATAACTCATTACGGCTGAAAGCAGGGAAGAGAATATGTATGCGTAAAGAAGACTGTACAAGCCGTAATTGCTGAAAGCAAGAGTTAGAGAAATTGCGGAGTATGTAACCGAATTTACTGTCGATATTATTGCAAGGTTTTTGAACTCCAGATTTTTTCTTAAAATTGAATTTGGGACTAATCTGCACGATTCGAAAAATAAAACGAGATTAGAAAGATGAATTATGTTGCCTATCGTGCTGTTGTTTAGAAATCCGGAAATGGGACCTGCAGAAAATGTAATAGCGAAGTAAAGCACTGCCGCGACAAAAAGCGAAATCCAGAATACTGTGTTCAGTTGTGTCTCGTCCGTATTTTTGTCCCTGATAATTGCCATTCCGAGCCCGAGATCAAGCACAAGCCGTCCTATACCGATAATCATTACCGCGAGCGCCATAACTCCTACGTCTTCCGGTGTAAGAATCCTGGCTATCACGGCAAATGTAATGAACTGCACGCCCTGATTCATGCCGGCGCTTCCTACTGTCCAGAATGAGCCGGATGCAATTTTCCGTCTTATGCTCAAATTTCGGGTTTCCTGATTTTCATGCTGACATCAAATACTTTGTCGGGAGTCATCGGAAATTCTGTCATGTAAGTCTTGTACTGTTTCCTGGAATAAAGCGCGCAGATAGTATTTGATACGTGGTATAAGTACCGGTGTTCATCCGCGGGCATCCCGTCGAGAATCGCAGAAAGTATAACTGGATTAACATTCTCCGTGGTGGTTCCGTAATCATGCCATACTATCATGGAATTATCGTCCTTTAGAAGACTTAATGCATTTCTGGTGTCTGAAACTACAGATGAATGCGTATGGTCAGCGTCAATAAATATCAGATCAAACCTTCTCCCGAGTTTAGTAAAGTCGAAATTCGTTGAGTCTCCATAGAAGATCTTTATGCCCGGTTCATTCATGAAAAATCCCTGGCTGTTCGCAAATGATTCGGGCAGTCCTGACTTTAATATGTCCTCTTTGGAAAGAGTGACGGAGTAACATTCCTTTGCGTGTTTTGAGACGTTGAAAACTGTCTCACCTTTCCAGGAGCCAATCTCCAGAAAAGAACAGTTTTTGAATGATTTTGCCAGACTCATAAGAAGCATTATGTCGGTAAGTAATGAATTGCCTTCAAGAAAAGTATAGTTCTTTATTTCCAGACACTCTTCTCCGACAATATCTCTTATATCCACTGTTGGCAGGCGCGTAATCCTGAAATTCTCCGATAGGTAACCGGAGTCGTAATCCATGTCCCGGTTGATATGCTGCATCAGCGCCTTGCGCTTTTTGAAAAGATAATAGTAATATTTTTTTATCCGGCTTATCGCCATATTATTCGTAAAATTATTTTTCTTATACCAGTTTTTGTATTACGGCCTCAATTGAATATTCACCTTCGCTGTGGTCTTCGGGATTGTGAGCGATGAATCCTTCGTCGCAAACCTTGCAGTACACTATCTCAAAATCAGTCAGGGTCCTTTCGATCAGCTGTTTGACGCCGACTGTATCGGGAAGCTCCTCTTCATCGGGAAGAAAAAACCTGTAATGGCTCTCGCTGAATCTCGAAGGAAGGTATCTTTTCTTCTCAAATAGGTCCCTGTGAGGAAGATAGAGCAAAAGATACCCGCCGGGTTTCAAGACTCTCCACCAGTTCTTAATAGCGATTTCCTCGTCGTTCATATGCTCAAGCGTGTGTGATGAATAAACGAAATCGTAAGACGAATCTTTAACCTTTTTCAGGAACTGCGCGTCTCCGTCTTCCATGTCAAATCCCTTGCAGTTATCGCAAAGCAGATTTCCCCCGTAACCGATATCCAGCCCTTTGCCGTTGCAGTAAAGTTTGAAAAAATTCTCCCGCTCCCTTCGTCCTTTCGCTTTGTCCGTTTCGCCTTTGCTGTCCGGCCTGCCGAAATATTTAAATTTCTTCAGCAGAAGGAAGTAGTAAACTTTCTTCGACGCTTCCCACATGAACTTGGGCATTATACCTGATATAATAGATTTTAATTTGCTCTTTTCCTGTTTCATTTATTTTTCCGGTGTTTTCTTTATTGTTGCGGTTGTTTCATTCTATTTCTTTCCTTTATCAGGTTCAAAAGTTCGTACAGTCCGTATGACGAAACGATTATGATGAGAGCGTCAACGGGCAGCCTGTATCTTACTCGTACGTACAGTGCAAATACATGCAGCGCCATGTGGCAGAATATGAACGCCGATATGATAATAACTGCTGCATTCCGTTTTCTGATGCCGGAGTAAACACCGTATAGGAAGAACGGGATAAGTATGCCGAAGCATAACAGCTCAGCTGCATTGTGTCCCGCAGACCAGGGCTTCTCAAACCTGAAACCCGTGTATACAAATCCCGGACTGAACCTGAATGGTCTCCAATATTCCTTGAATTCCGCGTAAACTCTTTCAGGATAGCTGAATTTGTGAGCGACGATGCCGTATCTCAAACCTTCGTTTATATGTTTTACAGGTTTGCTGTTTCCGTTATCGTAAAGGGGCTTGAAATTTTTTATCGAGTCGATCTGCTGCTCCGATAATTCGGCTTTGAAATATTCCGTAATTGTTTTCTTCGTCTCATCGGTATTTTTGTTTCCCGTGAGCTTGTCCATAATGCTTCCTGTCCTTTCAGTTATAAGGACGAATTTACCGTGGACGTAATAATTCCTTAATGTCCACGGGAGCATGAATGCAACGACGATAAGTCCGTAAACGACCGCGTTTCTTATCTTTGAGGGGAACTTTATGCCCGGTATCATGAAAATTACGAGAGCGAATAACGGCGTGAATGAAAAATATCTTTCGTCTATATGGAAAAGATACGCTGTTACCAGAGCAAGCAAAGCAAGGTGCCGGTAACCCGGTTTTCCTTTCTTATATATTTCAAGAAGCAGATATATAGCGAAAAGAAAGACAGCGCTTAAAAGGCTTTCCTTAAGTACTTCCGAAACGTAGAGATAATACTCTATGTAGATTATAGACCAGGACGCCGCTATCAATGCGAATCTCTTTTCGGTGAATTCCGATACGATCAGGAAAATAAGTACGGGTACGAAACTTACGATTGCAGCGTTGAAAATTATTACGGGAATGTAATTGTCACCGAATATGTATATCAACGGAAGTATCGTGAATGAATAGCCGGGCGGAAGGCCCAGTGCGTTCTCAGGCAGAAGAGACTCGTTCGGGAGCATCAGCCCCTGGCTTATCAGGTTTTTCGCGAAATAAATGTAAGCCCATGCGTCCATCCAGCCTTCAGTTCCGTGCCTGAGGAAATCGATCACCCCGAATGCGCATTTTATTGCGAAAGAAATAATAAAAAGAGTCAGTATTATATTCTTATTCCGCATTTTTGATTTTTTTGCCGTAGTGCAAGATCAGGTACATGAATCCGATGCCGGCGACTATCGCCGAAGATATCAAAACAAATATGTGAAGGAAAAGAGCGACCACAGAACCAGTCTTTTGATCGACTCCTAAAAGCATGAGCGATAAAGTCCATCCGCCTTCGGTAGTGCCGAATCCTGCAATTCCCCTTAACGGGAAAATATAAGTAACAAAAAACACTGTCGCCGCTATGCTCGTCTGGAAATAATTAAGACTAATGTTCATTCCGTTCAGTATCGACCAAAATACTCCGAATATTAGCATGTTTGAAACGAATGAAAGAGCAAGTGCGGGAATTTTTCGTTCACTGTTGTACGCCGAAAATTCAGTCACGAATTTATTCCATTTTCTTGTAAAAAAAATGCGCGCATTTCCGAAAGTGAATTTAGTCAGTATCCCTGCAGGAAGAAAAATTAACAGGACGCATGCAAGACTGAGAGCGATGTTCAGCGTAAGCAGGACTCCGATATGCGGTCTGAGGCTGTCGATGAAAAAAAGTGATACAAACAGGAAAATCGAGTACACGAATACATCGTAAATTCTCGTGTTGACCAAGAGCGCTGTCCCTGAAAGAAAATCCCTGCCGGAATATTTCTTTAATAGAAACGGAAACGAAAATTCGCCTGTACTGAAAGGCAACAGATGGTTTATGAAGTTATGTACTGTGTGGATTGAAAGTATCAGCCCGAAATCCTTTTGAGTGTCTCTCATTTGTACAGTGAATCGCCAGGCTCTCGTAAAGTAAGCCATTGAGTGGAAAAGAAATGCAGCTATAAGGTAAGCCGGATTTATGCTGCCGGATATGTTCTCGTATTCGCTTTTTGATATATCTTTGTATAAAAGATAAATTATCACAGCCGCGAAAATTACGGATAACGCTGAAAAGAATATTTTCTTATTGCGTTTAGATGCCGGCATCCACTACTTCTCAGATTTTTTGGCTACCCAGATAATGTTCCAGGACAGCGGATTATTAAGAAATTTCTGAATGAACCTGTCAGCCGCTATTGAAAGCAGTGTCAGGGGATAACTTATGAATTTAGGTCTGATAATTACCTGCGCGAATGGCGTTGATAAATAACCCTGAAATTTGATTTTGCTGATAGAGTAACCGGAATCTTCGAATAATCTCAGTATCTGATTCTTTTTAAAATACACCTGATCCTCTGAATATTTTCTGTCTGTGATTTTCCTGATTGCCCTAAGCAGACCGATTACCGGATTCCCTGCCTGGGGTTCTATGAAACAATATAACGAATCTTTGTCTCCGAAGTCCTTAATCCGATTCAGTACGCTGCCAACGTCGTCTACATGATGCAAAACGCCTACCATAAGTATAAGATCGAATTTCGTGCCCTGCGGATCGAAATCCTTTATGTTTGAGCATATGAAATTTGTACTGCTTATATTTCTTGCTTCAGCGTACTTTATTAGCTCGCTTGAATAGTCAATACCGGTGTAACTTTCGAAATAATCCACAAGATAATCAGCCGAAGCGCCGGAGCCGCATCCAAGCTCGAGAATATTCGTGAACTTTTTTCCGCCTTTGATTTTTTGTGCTTCTTCGATTACAGAGAATAACTGGAATTTCCTGGACGCTCTGGACGAGACGAAATTATCCTTACGCGAATATTCGGCAGCTATTACGTCGAAAAGCTCTTTGTCCTTATTTTCTCTTGACTTATTGATATGTGTTTATGAGATGTATTTATCTTTGTGCTTGCGCAATTCGCTGAGCTGGTCTACTACCAATCCAAAAAAGAAAATCAATATGCTGCTAAGTATCGCAAAAAAAGCGGCTGGAACG
>CAIKZJ010000022.1 GCA_903831845.1 uncultured Ignavibacteriota bacterium | reverse complement strand
GATCTGTCGAAAACTGTAATCACATCGAAGGCCGGTTTGAATATCAAACCCTTTAATAACGATTACCTTATATTACGTTCAAGCGCGGGAAATTCGTTCAGGGCTCCTACCTTTAATGAACTTTACTGGAAAACGGGAGGAAACAAAGATCTGAAACCCGAAACTTCTATAAGCTTTGACGCAGGACTTATGACTGAATTTGTTTTCGCCGGTTCAGTGCGTGTTGAGGCAAATTATACAAAGATTAACGCATCAAATAAAATTGCATGGATGCCTTCGACCGGCATTTACTGGACGCCAGTAAATATTTCTTCGTCTGCGTCCGATGTCATTAGTTCATCTCTGTCGTTCAGACGGGAATTCGGAGCGGGCCAGAGCGTTTTCCTTAACGCGAATTATACAAGAACCTATTCTGTGAAAACGTCCGAGGATTATCCCGGCGATCCGTCTTATAAAAAGCAGCTCATTTATATACCCGGCAACATGTTCCGGATTGACGCCGGTATTGACTTATCCGGCAGCGGAGCGGCTTTGTACGGAACTTACACGGGTTCGAGATATTCGGATTACGAGAACACGATGCCGATGAATTCCGTATTTACGCTTGATGCAAACTTACACGCTTCTTTCGATATCGGAAGGTTTCCATGCAGGCTTGCGTTTGACCTCAACAACTTAACAAATACAAATTACCAGATAATATCGGGGTATCCAATGCCCCTCAGAAATTACAAATTGTCATTAACTTTAAGTTATTAGAATGGAAAACAAGAATAAAGACGGCGGAAGCAAGTACAGGGATAAGATTAAAGAAACTATTGAGAGCTACGCTAAGCTTACCCCCGAAGAAAAGAACTGCCTTCATATCTATTACGGTTACGGTAAGGGAAAGACCACCAGCACTATCGGCCTGGCGATACGAGCTCTTGGAGCAGGCAAGAAAGTAGCAATCGTCCAGTTTGACAAAGGATATGACGGAAACAACGAGCACTATTCGGAGAGAAATGTTATTAGAAAACTTAAAGAGACCGGTTATGATATCGATATATACCCGACCGGATGCGAACGCATGAACTCTGACGGCACTTTCAGGTTCAAGAACGAAGAGAACGATTTTAAAGAGGCGAAAAGGGGACTGGAGATATCGAGAAATCTTATAACAGAAGGAAAACAGGATCTCCTCGTCCTCGATGAATCCATTGCCGCGGCTGCTTACAACCTGATTTCGAAAAAAGACGTCGAAGATCTGATTTCTCTTTTTAAGAAGAACAGAAGGTTTGAACTGGTCATGACCGGCCATAAATTATGGAAGGAAATCGAGGATGCTGCCGATCTTATTACAGAGATGCGTAAAGTCAAACACTATTTCGACAACGGCATTCCCGCCAGAGAAGGAATCGAATATTAAAAATTAAAATGAGAATAAATACGATGATTAAAAATTTATATTTTCTGCTTGTAATTATTTCCGCAATGACGCTGATATCATGCAGCGACAATACTGTGACAAACAACAACGTTATTACCACTAAAGGAGTGTTCATTCTTTCGGAGGGCTCCATGACACCGGGTTCGGCAAAACTTTCGTATTATGACAGGGAAAAGGACTCCCTTTATCTGAATATTTTCAATCCTTCGAACCTCGGACTTTTTCCCGACGGAATGATAATTTACAACGATAACCTTTATATTACCGAGCAGGGAAATTATAATTCCCCCGGTACGATATATAAAACCGACATGAACGGAAAAGTGCTTGATTCGAAGAGTGTCGGCACAAATCCCTACTCGCTGACACAGATGAACGGTAAATTTTATGTGACAAACGGCCCGGCAGGCACTGTATCTGTTCTTGATGCAGGCCTGAATACAGTGAAAACGGTTAACGTCGGCGTGTATCCGCAGGAGATTACTTCTAATTCAGGAAAAGTATACGTCTGCAATACTTCATTGTACGGCGGTCCGTATGATTCGACAATATCCGTAATCGACGCCAACACCGACGACGTGGTAAAAACATTGCGCGTTAACAGAGACCCGTCAGCGGTGGCAATAACAAATGACGGAAAACTAATTGCCGGATGCACGGGCACGGACGGCAAAATTTTTATATTCGAAACATTGAATTTCACTCTTACCGACACTCTTACATCTCCGTACGGGTTTTCTAAGGATTTTTCAGTGGATAAACTTTCAAAAGATGTATATTTTATCGGTAGTTCGGGCGACATAGTAAGACTTAATCTCGAAACGAAAACGTTTACTAAATTCATTGCAGCGCCTACTGGAACGTCGTTCATATACGGATATACATACGATTACATTAATACTGTTCATTACGTTCTTGACGCGAAAAATTTTACGACGAGCGGTTCGTTCTCGATATACGGCGCTTCAGGCTCACTAATAAAGTCGTTTGCAACTGGTCTGGTACCAAGACGTTTGGTTATTTACAAATAAAAGATTAAAATGCTTATATCATATAAAGGAATAATACCGCAGCTTCACGAATCGGTCTTCGTTGCGGAAGGCGCGAAGATAGTAGGCGATGTCATTATTGGCAGGGATTCAAGCGTCTGGTTCAATGCTGTCGTGCGGGGTGACGTAAACTATATACGAATCGGTGAGAGAACCAATGTCCAGGACGGAAGCGTGCTTCATAACACTTATCAGAAATATCCCCTTATAATAGGCGATGACGTAACGATAGGCCACGGAGCCGTAATACACGGGTGCAGGCTTAATAACAACGTTCTGATTGGAATGGGAGCAATACTTCTCGATGATTGCGAAATAAAAAGCAACTCATTCATAGCCGCAGGTACTCTCATAAAAGAGCATTTCGTAGTTCCCGAAGGAGTTTTAGTCGCGGGCTCGCCGGGTAAGATCATCAGGGATCTGACCGAGAAAGAAATAGCTAAGATAAAACAGAGTTCGGATAATTACCTGATGTACGTCCGAAATTATAAAATTTAATAAAATATTCATTTTGATTATATTTCATAACTATATGATTTTCATAAATTTTATTGAATGATATTTATTAAATAATAAAACTATCAAATCCGGAAAAAATATCATTTATCCGGATTTTTTTTTGCTTATGAATACTTTTAAGTTAAACGGAAACAACCTTGGCTATTACAGAGCAGTTGAAATTGTAAGAAACGGAATACCCGTAACGGTATCTTCCGAATCAATGTGGAAAGTAAGAAAATCGAGAGAACTTGTCGAAAAATGGATTAAGAAAGGCGAGATTGTTTACGGTATAAATACAGGATTCGGAGAGTTTAAGGATGTCGTAATATCGCAGAACCAGACCAAAGAGCTTCAAAGGAATCTTATTGTATCGCATTCAGCGGGCGTAGGGAGCATTATACATGATGACATTGTGCGCCTTATGATTCTCTTCAGGATAAATTCACTGATAAAGGGCTATTCCGGAGTCAGACCCGAACTCATAGATTTTCTCGTGAAATTCTTCAACAAAAAATTAATTCCTCAAATACCGGAACAGGGCTCTGTGGGCTGCTCGGGCGACCTCGCGCCTCTCGCTCATCTTGCAGGTACATTCATCGGTGAAGGAAATATAAAATTCGGCGGCAAGATAATGAAAAGCAGGGATGCCCTAAAAAGAGCCGGGCTGAAGCCGTTCGTTCTTTCGTCAAAAGAAGGACTGGCTCTTATTAACGGCACACAAATGATGAGCGCTTATCTTTGCATGGCTGTATATGATTCGGTTAAACTCTTAAAAGCGTCAGATATCGGGTCGGCGATTACAGTTGAAGCTACTAAAAGCACTGACAGGGCGTATGAAGATAAAATTCAGAAAATAAGACCTCATAAAGGGCAATCTGACACTGCGTATAATCTAAGAAAGCTTCTTTCGGGAAGCGAAATAATGAAATCGCATGAGACATGTTCGAAAGTGCAGGACGCTTATTCAATAAGATGCATACCGCAGGTTCACGGCGCGGTTAAAGACACGCTGAATTACTGCATAAACGTTCTTAACACTGAAATTAATTCCGTGACGGATAATCCGCTGATTTTCGCTGATGAAGGCGAGCACAGGGAAGGCGGTAATTTTCACGGCGAACCGCTCGCGTTGGCTGCCGATTTTCTCAAGATAGCATTGTCGGAACTCGGAAACATATCGGAAAGACGTACAGCGCGGCTCG
The DNA here is from genome assembly GCA_903831845.1 of uncultured Ignavibacteriota bacterium. Classification (GTDB taxonomy): domain Bacteria; phylum Bacteroidota; class Ignavibacteria; order Tepidaquicellales; family Tepidaquicellaceae; genus CAIKZJ01. The sequence continues at coordinate 6,028 of CAIKZJ010000022.1, read as the reverse complement.
TCGACGGAAGTCTTAGCGGACTGCCGAGATTTCTTACTAAGAATGGCGGGCTTAATTCGGGTTTCATGATAGCGCAGTACACCGCCGCTTCTCTTGTAAGCGAGAACAAGGCTCTTGCACATCCTGCATCTGTCGATTCAATTCCTACAAGCGCGAATCAGGAAGACCATAATTCGATGGGTTCGATCGCCGCCAGAATGTGTTATGAAATAGTAAAAAATGTAAAAAATATTGTGGCAATTGAAATTTTATCCGGCTGCCAGGCGTTAGATTTTCTGAAACCTCTCAAACCCGGAAGGGGAGTCCAAAAAGCACATGAAATTATAAGAAAGAATGTTAAATTTGTTCCTGCGGATACGAATATGTCGGTTCTGATTGATAAGGTCAAAGAATCGGTTTTCGGTACTGATTTCGTCTCCCGGGTGGAAAAAGTAACGGGTAAACTAAAACATTGATTTGAAAAAACGGTTCCAAAATACAATTTTCTATTTTAAACGCCTTTACGAAAAGTTTGACAAGGACCAGATCTGGTTCATGTCGTCAGGCGTATCTTTCAGCATTCTCTGGGTCATAATACCGACTTTACTGGTATTTCTGGCGATACTCGGTTATTATTTCGACAAAGGCGACGCTCTTTCGAAAATCAATAACTACATCAACACCGTTCTGCCCTTCGAATTCGAGGCAAAGGAAAAATTCCTCGATACGATATCAAACAAGGCTTATGAACTCTCCCAGAACGCGTTCATTACTCTGCTTATCGGTCTAGCAGGCATTTTCTGGGCGATGAGCAGCATGTTCAGCTACATGCGCGATGCATTGAACAGGATTTTCGACGTCAAGGAATCTCTTAACTTTTTCAAAGGGAAATTAAGGGATTTTATTCTTCTGCTTGTTATCATAGTGCTGTTCTCGCTGACGACGATATTCACGTCGATGCAGCAGATAGACAATGACGTTATCAAGCTTCTTTTTTCTTTCATAAACTCCAACCTGACCACAAACAGGCTGTTCCTGATATTGTTTCCGTTCTTTATTTCATTTGTAATGTTCTTCTTCCTTTACAGGTTCGTGCCGCATTACAAAATACCTACGAACGCTATCTTTTTCGGCTCGCTAGTTTCCGCCGTACTTTATGAAATTCTGAAATATCTGTTTGCTTATTATATACTGAACGTATCCAACTACACAAAAATTTACGGAGCTTACGCCGCGCTTGTAATATTCATGCTCTGGGTTTACGTAATATCGCTCATTTTCTGCATCGGCGCGGCGGTGGGAAAAATATACATGGAACTGCATAATCTCGAATTAAAATTCTTCAACAAGGAAAAGTATGGAACAGAGAAAATTATCAAGAACGATTGAGAAATTCATAACAGAAGCGCCGAATTTCAAGCGCATAGAAGACCTTCTTAAATACGTGTTGAAGCAGATTATTACTTACGAGCATATAGGAATTACCGGAGGACGTATCTGGAAACTGAACAGCAATAAGAATTCGTACACGCTGCTTGAACAGATGGGAGACGTTTCGAAGATTGACAAAGGCTATGAGATTAAAATATCCGAATTTCCCGTTCTTTACGGCATTTCAAGAAGCAGAACCATTACCGCAAATGAAACGAGCAAATACCTGAAGAAAAAAGGTATCAAGAGCTTTTCGGCCACAGGCATCGGGGATAAATTCAAAGTTAAACTCAACGATAAGACCATATTTCTGTACCAGTATCTGCTGGCTTTCAACGTTGAAAAAATTTACGATGAATTCCTGTACGCACTTAATATTATCGGTGTCACACTCAATTCCATCATAAGGGCGAGCAAAATAGAAAAGAAGGCGAAGGAAAATCTTTTCGAACTCGAAAAAGCAAGCGAAATTCAGAAAAGCATTCTTCCGGAGCATTCCTACAAGTTCGGTAACTATGAAATCTTCGGTATATCGCTTCCCGATAAGATCGTCGGAGGGGATTTTTTCGATTATATAAGCATTGCCGAGGACAACAAGCTGTGCATCGTGATAGGGGACGCGGCGTCGAAGGGTATATCAGCGGCCGCTCAGGCTCTTTATGTGTCCGGCGCGCTGAAAATGGGCGTCAGCTATGACGTCGGCTTCACCACTCTTATGAAAAAGATTGGTAACCTTGTCAACGAAACATTCCCTGACGAAAGGTTCGTTACACTTTTTCTGTGTGAGCTATACAGGGATAAAAAAGGACTCTGCGTCTACGTCAACGCGGGACATAACACACCCTTTATGCTAAAACAATCCGACGGAAAGATACTGCCGCTGCTCTCAACAGGTCCGGTGCTGGGTCCTTCACCCAATCAGGATTACTTCCTCGACAGCCAGTACATTGAAAAAGGAGATTTCCTTATTCTCTACACGGACGGAATTGTGGAAGCCACAAACCATAAATTTGAATTTTACGGAGAAGAAAGGCTCAAAAGCATTATTAGCATGCACAGAAACTCCACTCCGGAGTTCATGTGCAAAAAAATTATTGAAGACGTACAGAAGTATTCAGCGAACGGAAAATATTCAGACGACAGAACTATTGTTGTAATTAAAAGAATCAGCTGATGAAAAAGCTTCTTTTGGTAATATTGCTGTGCGCGGCATCATTGAATGCTTATTCGCAGAGCGGCGACGACGAACTTGTCGCAATACTCCGGAAAATATATTCCTGTGAATTCGATTCCTCGAAAATCCTGATAGGTAATTATATCGCTTCAAAACCGGACTCGCCGAAGGGCTATTTTTTCGACGTTCTGTCCGACTGGTGGAAAATAAACATCGACAGGAAGAACGAGAAGCTCGATGAGGATTTTTACGCCAAGGTCAATAAAACCGTAGATATTTGCGACGGAATACTTGACAAGAATCCGAACGATTTCAATGCCCTGTTTTACAAAGGCGGCGCGCTCGGTTACAGGGGACTTCTTAAAAGCCTGCGCGAAAGCTGGCTGTCTGCCGCTGACGACGGGAAGCAGGCTCTGAACCTTATGGATATGGCTCTCGAAATAAAGCCTGATAATAAAGAAGCCCTTCTGGGAATCGGAATTTATAATTACTTTGCCGAATACGTGCCTTTGAAATATCCGTTCCTTAAACCTCTGCTAATAATTTTCCCGAAGGGTGACAAGGTCAAAGGTCTGGCGCAGATAAAAGAAGCCGCGCAATTCTCCAAAATAGCTGCTTATGAAGCTCATTACATTATCGCGTATCTGAACATTGTATATGAAAAAAATTACGCGGAAGGGGAGACGTATTCATCGTATTTATTCAACCTGTTCCCTGCAAATTCTGTCTTTGAAAGGCTTGTCTACAACTGCTACGTCGGAAGAGGAAAATTCACCGAGGCGCTTGACGGATGGGTTTCCGTCAGGAATAAAAACAAAACAGGGGTAACAGGATATAACAGCGATGCTGTTCTACGGGAAGCGGATTATTACATAACGCTTTGCATGCTGAAACAGGGGAACATCGATAAGACGGACGAATACATGAACGAATTGCTGATGCTGAACGACAGGCTCGACAAAGATGAATCCTCATTCAAAGTGTTTACCCTGCTGATGCTTGGAATGAAATACGACGCTGCCGGCGAAAGAAACAAAGCCGTTGATTGTTATAAAAAAGTTCTTGACATGAAAGAATTCTCAAACAGCCGGGTGGAAGCAGAAAAGTACATTAAAAACGCCTACATAAAATAAAAAAGGCGTGATTGTTAAATCACGCCTTTATAAACTTCTTCAAAAGTTCTTACTTTATCAGAGTCATTTTCTTAATATCGTTGTAAATCATGCCGTTCGCGCCGTTGAAAGTAAGCTTGTACATGTAAGTGCCCGAGCTTAAATTTGCGCCGTTAAGGTTGTATGTGTACACGCCGACCTGCATCTGAGCATTGACGAGCGTATTGACTTCGTTTCCGAGTACGTCATAAACCTTCAGTGAAACCATTCCTGCTGACGGAAGCGAGAATCTGATGTTAGTTACGGGATTGAAAGGATTCGGATAATTCTGCGAAAGGCTGAAGTTATCAGCAACAGTGGAATTATTCACGATGCCTGTAGCTACAAGCGTGGCCCAGGTCTTTGCTCCTCTGATACCGTCGATTGTAAGGCTCGGCGCAAGCGTCGCGCTTCCCTGTCTTAATGCAACTCTTCCGATGCTGTTGGCGTCAGACGCTGTGCCTGTTACGGGTCCGACATAAGGCGTGGAAGGTTCGGTCGCAGGGATAGTTGACGAGAATACAAAAAGATTCATTACGTCGTCCGTGGTTGAGCCTGTATTGAACGTATATTTCACGACTACTACATATGTTGTTCCGTAAAGATATCCGTTAGGACCGTATGTAATAGGACCGCCTGTGGCGCTTGATTTGCTGAGACCGAACGAAATTGATCCGCTGGAATCCTTGCAGTAAACTCTGGGCGTATAAAGAGTCGTTGAAGACTGTGGAAGCAGCGCGATGAAGTAATCGCCTGTCTTCGCCGTGTCGATTTTTACCATGAATGACACGTAAACAGATCCTGTTGTAATACTGTCTGTCATATTTTTGTAAGCATCGATACCGTTATTGCTGACTCTGCATGCATTTCCAACGCCCGAACCCGGATATCCGGTATAAGTAAGACCTGGGGATACGACCATAAGAGGGTTAACACTGCCGCTGAAAGATGTCCAGCCGTGCGCTCCGATAGAGTCACCGGCAGCGTAATCGAAGTTTTCAGTAAATACGACCTGTGAGTTCGCGGATGCGAATAAAGCCGCGATCACAAAAATAGTCAAAAAGATTCTCAATCTCATATTTTATTTGGGATTTAAGTTTATAGAATTATTTATATTTCTTAATTATACGCATAATATTGAAAAATTTCCATTCAAAATGAATATTTTATGTTATCAAATCTTTAAGTTGGTGTAATGTAACTTTAAACTGCTTCAATTCCGTTGCATATCTGAAGGGCATTGCAGGGAAAAATGAAGTTATACCCTCCTTATTTTATTGATTTTTTCAGTAAAAAACAGTAAATTTATTTTTTATAAAACTTTTAAAAAAGGGGTTCATTTGATAAAGGTAGTTGTACAAGACAATGAATCGATAGACAAAGCTCTAAAGAGATTTAAAAAGAAATATGAAAAAGCAGGCGTGCTGAAAGAATTCAGAAGAAGACAGTTTTTCGTAAAACCTTCTGTTGACAAGAAGATGAACAAGGAAAGAGCTATCAGAAAGTCAAAGAGACTTATTGCCGAAGAAAATAATTAATCAATTAATATATTTTTGATTTTATGCCCACTGCCCATAAGGTTGTGGGTTTTCTTTTTATTTTAAATCTTTTATTATAGTGTCGAAAAACAATAATTTACGGTATTATGGAAAAGACTAAACTTCAGATCTATATCAGACCTTCAGAGATTAACACGAGAATTAAAGAGCTCGCAGACAGAATTAATGCAGATTATGAAAATAAAATACCTATTTTCATAGGAATTCTGAACGGAGCTTTTATTTTCATGTCCGACCTTATCCGTGAGATTAAAGTGAACTGCGAAATCGATTTCCTGAAACTTTCCAGTTACGGCGACAGTAAAATATCATCAGGGCAGGTCAGAACTCTGAAAGAGCTTAACTGCGACCTCAAAGGAAGGGATATTATCGTGGTGGAGGATATTATAGACTCCGGTCTGTCAATGGAATATATCCTTAAAAGCCTGAAAGCGCAGAAACCGAGTTCTGTTAAGATCGCAAGCCTTCTTATAAAGAAAGGAACTCCGAAATTCAATTTTAAAATTGATTATCTGGGCTTTGAGATCGATAACAAGTTCGTCGTGGGCTACGGCCTTGACTTTGCCCAGAAATACAGGAATTTAAAAGGAATATATGTGTTGTAGTAAATAATAAATTTATTCAATGGCGCAAACGAACAAAGAAAATAAGGACAACAAAAACAGCAACGAAGAATTCAACTGGAACAGGGTGTTTAAAATAGTTCTCGGATGGTCCGCTATACTTATCGGATT